>JAIUNA010000031.1 GCA_022565265.1 Roseinatronobacter sp.
ATGGTCGAAGGCGTGCGCGTTGCGCGCAAAATCGCAGCGCATGAACCATTGCGCAGCGCGATCCGCGATGAATACGCCCCCGGCGCGCATGTGGATGACAGGGACGATGCCGCCCTTCTGGATTGGGTGCGCAGCAGTGCCACAACGATCTATCACCCGACAGGAACCTGTAAAATGGGGCCAGAGGGTGATCAGATGGCGGTGGTTGATGCGCGCCTGTGTGTGCGCGGTATCAGCGGGCTGAGTGTGGCAGATTGCGCCATCATGCCTGAAATCGTGTCTGGCAATACCAATGCCCCTGCCATCATGATTGGCGAAAAGGCCAGCGACATGATTGCCGAAGATATAGCGCGCGCAGTGCCGCTTTTGGCATGAACACCGCATCGGGGGCAAAGCGCCCTGCCCTGCCCCCGAAGGCTTGCGCTAGGCCTGTGCAACCTCGCCAAGCGCGCCATCAATCGCATCGGTAATCGCATCGATATCGGCTTCGGTCGCAACAAGTGCGGGGCTAAGGCAAAGTGTATTGTTAAACCCCGGAAGCGAGCGGTTTGTCACACCGATCATAACGCCGCGCGCCAAGGTTGCGGCCACAACCGCGCGCGCGGTTGCCTCTGGCACAGGGTCGCGGCTGGTGCGGTCTTGCACCAGTTCCACCCCCCAGAACAGGCCTTTGCCGCGCACATCGCCAATCATGGCATGCTTTTCTTTCAACGCTGCCAGATTGGCCCCCAGCCGCGCCCCCATGGCACGGGTGTTTTCCAAAAGCCCCTCTTCTTCAATAATGCGCATGTTCTCTATCGCCGCCGCTGGCCCTGCCGTGCAGCCCCCGAAGGTGGAAATATCGCGGAAATAGCCCAAGGCATCGGTGGCATCGTCCTTGAACATCTCGAATACGGCTTCGGTTGTCACCGTGCAGGAAATCGCGGCATAGCCAGAGGCCACGCCCTTGGCCATGGTTACGATATCGGGCTGAACACCGAAATGCTGATAGCCAAACCACGTGCCTGTGCGCCCAAGCCCGCACACCACTTCGTCAATATGCAGCAAGATGTTATATTTGCGGCAAATCTCTTGCACGCGCGGCCAATACCCCTCTGGCGGCACGATCACGCCCCCCCCGGCGGTGATTGGCTCCAACACAAGCGCGCCGATTGTGTCGGGGCCTTCGCGCAAGATCACCTCTTCAATCGCATCAGCGGCGCGGCGGCCATAGTTCTCATCATCCCATTGTGCGCGGTATTCCAGACAATGGGGCACTTCAACAAACCCCTCTGGAAATGGCCCATATTGTGCCGCACGTTCTGGCTGGCCACCAGAGGCCAGCGTGGCGATGGTCGTGCCGTGGTAATCCCGCTCGCGGTACAGGATTTTCCATTTTTTGCCACCATATTGGCGCTGCGCGATCTGGCGCACCATTTTATAGGCTTTCTCATTCGCCTCTGACCCGGAATTGGAATAATACACCCGTGCCATTCCCGGCATTTTCTCGATCAGCATTTGCGCAAATACGGCGCCGGGCACAGTGCCCATTGCGCCTGCAAAGAAATTGAGCTTCACCAACTGGTCGCGCACAGCATTGGCAATGCTCTCGCGGCCATAGCCGACATTCACTGTCCACACGCCGCCAGAGACAGCATCAATGAATTCGCGCCCTGTCGCATCCCAGACGCGCAGGCCCTTGCCTTCCACGATGACGCGCGGATCGGTCGTTTCAAAGGCCTTGTGCTGGGTCAGATGGTGCCAGACATGGGCCTTGTCCGCCGCCACCACGGCGCTGAGGTCATTGCGAAAGGACAGATCGTTCATGGCAGGCTCCGTGACTATATGAGATTGCACAAGCTATGCGGCAGTTTTGCTGGCAAAGTTATATCCAGAATTTCTTTTCCTTAATGCCAGTTTACGCCTATGCTTGCGCCAAATCGGGTTTGTGCCGGGTGCATCGATGTCAATTGCCGTAGAATCCTTCTTGCTAGACCCTCGCGCCGAGGGAACATTGCAGCATCGTATCCGGCAGATGGTGGCGCAAGGCATCATATCGGGCAGGCTCCGGCCCGGAGAGCGCATGCCCTCCAGCCGCAAATTGGCGCTGCATCTTGGGGTTAGCCGTATCACGATAACCCTTGCATATGCAGAATTGGTTGCAGATGATTTTCTGACAGCAAAGGGACGATCGGGCTATTTCATCTCGGCAACAGTCCCACGCCCAACCCGCGTGATGCGCCTGCAAGGGGCACAACACAGCTCTCAGGTGGATTGGGCGCGCATGCTGGGGCACAGGCCGCCTTCGGGCGATCTGAATCGTGGCAAGCCGCGCAACTGGCGCGATTACCGGTTTCCCTTCATTTATGGGCAGACAGACCCAACCCTGTTTGATCATGCCAATTGGCGGCTTTGCATGATGGAATCTTTGGGAATGAAGGATTTTGCGCGCATGTCCGATGACCAGTTTGAACAGGATGATCCTGTCTTGCTGGAATATATCGCGCGCCACTCTTTGCCGCGCCGGGGCATTCTGGCACGCCCGGATGAGATACTTGTCACGCTGGGCGCACAAAACGCGCTTTGGCTGGCGGCGCAGTTGCTGCTGAACCAGCGCCGCTGTGCCGGGATAGAGGAACCCGGCTATCCCGGCCTGCGCGCGATATTGATGCAGACGCGCTGCCATCTTTTGCCCATTCCCGTAGGGCCAAGCGGTTTGCGCCCTGCGGATTTGCCGCATGGTCTGGATGTATTGTTTTGCACCCCCAGCCACCATTGCCCGACAGGGGCCACCATGCCCATCGCAGACAGGCAGGCCCTTATTTCAGCGGCAGAGGCCGACGATTTCCTGATTGTGGAGGATGATTACGAATTTGAAATTGCCCAAGGCCGTGCGCCCCTGCCCGCGTTAAAATCGCTCGATTCTTCCGGACGTGTGATCCATATTGGCAGCTTCTCGAAATCAATGTTTCCGGGGTTGCGATTGGGGTTCATGGTCGGGCCAGAGCGCTTTATCGCAGAGGCGCGCGCCCTGCGCGCCACGGTTTTGCGCCACCCGCCGGGGCTGTTGCAGCGCGCGGCGGCGCGGTTTCTCTCGTTGGGCCATTATGATGCCATGTTGCAGCGCCTGACCCGCAGTTTTGCTGCCCGGCGCGAAGTGATGCTTGCGGCCATTCGCGCAGAGGGCCTGAGTATTGCAGGCGCGCAGGATGATGGCGGTTCCAGTTTCTGGATGCGCACGCCCGATGGGATAAGCGCCTCCAGCCTTACCGAGGTGCTGAAAGCCGAAAGTGTGTTGATTGAAACGGGCCTGCCATTCTTTGGCCAGATCGATGCGCCGGATTGCTTTTACCGCATTGCCTATAGCTCTATCCCGGCCGAGCGTATTCCCGAAGGGATCGCAAAGATTTCCCGTGCGCTGAAAGACTTGGGGCGGCCTGGTAAACTGGCTATATAGCCAGACAACATCTGGCCCTAATATCTGGTCGCGCATTGGTGTTTCTTGTCACAGCAAGGCGCGCAAGCGGCGCGTCGTCACGTTTGTCAGCAAGGAAAACAGCCATGCGCATGACCACCGAAGAAGCCTTTATCAAAACCCTGCAACTTCATGGCATTGAACATGCTTTCGGCATTATCGGCTCTGCCATGATGCCGATATCAGATCTGTTCGACAAAGCGGGGATCACCTTCTGGGATTGTGCGCATGAAGGCTCTGGCGGGTTCATGGCCGATGGCTATACGCGTGCCACTGGCAAAATGAGCATGATGATCGCCCAGAATGGCCCCGGAATCACGAATTTCGTAACCGCCGTAAAAACAGCTTATTGGAACCATACGCCCTTGTTGCTGGTCACACCGCAAGCGGCAAACAAGACAATCGGGCAAGGCGGATTTCAGGAAGTCGAACAGATGAAACTGTTTGAGGATATGGTCGCCTATCAGGAAGAAGTGCGCGATCCCTCGCGCGTGGCCGAAGTGCTCAACCGCGTGATCCTTCAGGCCAAGCGTCAATCTGCGCCTGCCCAGATCAACATGCCGCGCGATTTCTGGACGCAGGTGATTGATATTGATCTGCCTGAAATCCTGACATTCGAACGCCCTGCCGGCGGGGAAGATGCGATGGAGCGCGCGGCCAAACTGCTGTCAGAGGCGCGCTTTCCGGTAATCCTCAATGGCGCGGGCGTGGTGATTGGTGATGCGATCGAAGCCTCCAAAGCGCTGGCAGAGCGGCTGGATGCGCCTGTTTGCGTGGGCTATCAGCATAATGATGCATTTCCCGGCTCGCACCCGCTCTTTGCCGGGCCTTTGGGCTATAATGGCTCTAAAGCCGGGATGGAATTGATCGCGCAAGCCGATGTCGTGCTGTGCCTTGGCACGCGGCTTAACCCCTTCAGCACCCTGCCCGGCTATGGCATGGATTACTGGCCCAAAGACGCAAAGATCATTCAGGTCGATATCAACCCAGACCGTATTGGCCTGACCAAAAAGGTCAGCGTGGGTATTGTGGGCGATGCCAAGAAAACTGCCGAAGGCATTCTGGCGCGATTGTCTGACAGTGCGGGCGATGCGGGCCGCGCCGAACGGCGCGCAGAGATTGCAAAGCGCAAATCTACATGGGCGCAACAACTCTCCTCGATGGATCATGAAGAGGATGATCCCGGCACAAGCTGGAACGAGCGCGCACGCGCGGCAAAGCCGGAATGGATGAGCCCGCGCATGGCTTGGCGCGCTATTCAATCCGCCCTGCCCAAGGATGCAATCATCTCTTCCGACATTGGCAATAACTGCGCCATTGGCAATGCCTATCCCAGCTTTGACGAGGGCCGCAAATATCTTGCACCGGGGCTGTTTGGCCCTTGCGGCTATGGCCTGCCCTCTATCGTTGGTGCCAAGATCGGTTGCCCTGATGTGCCAGTGGTGGGCTTTGCAGGCGATGGCGCCTTTGGCATTGCGGTTACAGAGCTGACAGCGATTGGTCGCCCCGAATGGCCCGCCATTACCATGATCGTGTTCCGCAATTACCAATGGGGCGCGGAAAAGCGCAATTCGACCCTGTGGTTTGAAGATAATTTCGTGGGTACGGAACTGGATGAGGGGGTCAGCTATGCGGGGATTGCGCAGGCTTGCGGCCTGATTGGTGTACAGGCCCGCACGATGGAAGACCTGACAGCGGCGTTGCACAAGGCAATCGAAGACCAGATGAAACATGGCAAGACCACCCTGATTGAAGCGATGATCAATCAGGAACTGGGCGAGCCGTTCCGCCGCGATGCGATGAAAAAACCTGTCGCCGTAGCCGGGATCAGCCGGGCGGATATGCGCCCGCAGACCGTCTGAAACGCGGATGGGCTTCTCCTCGCTGGGGCTGGAGCTTTGGCAGATGGCGTATCTCGCCATCTGCATTTTTGGTGCAGCATGGGTGCGGGGCTATTCTGGCTTTGGCTTTTCAGCACTTGTGATCACCTCTGCCGCACTGGTGACAGACCCTGTGCCCTTTGTCTCGACCTTGGTTTTGTGTGAAATTGCGCTTAGCTTGGGGCAGGCACGGGGCTTGCGCGCGCAGGCGGATTGGCGGCGCATTTGGGCAATGTTACTGGGGGCCGGGCTGATCATGCCCTTCAGCTTTGCGCTGATCGCGCGCATGGGCGAAGATGTGGCGCGGATGGCCATTTCCGCAATGGTGCTGGTGATCTGCCTTGCCATGGCGCGTGGGTTCCAGTTCGGGCGTGAAATGGGGACAGGTGGCAATCTGATTGCGGGCATGACATCGGGCCTTGCCAATGGTGCGGCGGCTGGGGGGTTGCCTATTGCTGTATACCTTGCCGCGCAACCCGTCGCGGCCCGTACCTTTCGGGCCACGCTGATTGCCTATCTCACACTGCTCTGTCTGATCGCGCTGCCCTCGCTGTATCTGACCGGGCTTTTGACTGTCCAAAGCTTTGTCATGCTGGCCGCGATGCTGCCGCTGATGGCGCTTGGGCTATGGATCGGGGGGCGGCGCTTTGCCTTTTCCAACCCGCAGGATTTCAAGAAATTCACCCTCATTTTGCTGATCATGCTGGCTGGCTTTGGCTTGCTGCGCAGCCTGTTTTGAAAGCGACTATGGAAAACGCAATTCTGATCGTGAATGCCGGTTCATCCTCTGTCAAGCTGACAGTGTTCGCGCCAGATATGTCTGTGCATCTGACCGGCCTTGCCGACAGGATCGGGGGCGTGGGCGCGCTACGCCTTGGCGAGATGCGCCGCACGCTTGATCTGCCCGATCATGGCACCGCCCTGCGCGCAATTTTTGATGCGCTTGCCGCGCAGGGGGTGGATTTTGGCACGCTGGCCGCTGTGGGCCACCGGGTGGTGCATGGTGGCCCAGATCTGACCCACCCCCAAGCTGTCACGCCTGCGCTGCGCGCAGAGATTGCGGCCTGCATTCCCCTTGCGCCCCTGCACAACCCCCATAATCTGGCCGCGATAGATGCCGTGGGCCAGATTGCGCCAGAATTGCCGCAGTTTGCCAGTTTCGATACCGGTTTTCACGCCACCAATCCCGATGTTGCAACGCATTACGCCTTGCCCCCGGATTATGCTGCACGCGGCCTGCGGCGCTATGGCTTTCATGGGCTAAGCTATGCATCCCTGCTGCGCAACTACCTCAGTGTCACAGGCAGGGCTGCGCCCGCTCGGGTTTTGGCCTGCCATCTGGCGAATGGCGCGTCGCTTTGTGCCATTCGGAACGGGCAATCCGTGGCGACCACGATGGGGTATTCCCCGCTCGAAGGGCTGACAATGGGCACGCGGGTGGGCAGCATTGATGCCAATCTGGTCTTGCGGCTGGTGGCAGAAGAGGGGAGAGAGGCCACCCATACCCTGCTCAATCACCGCGCAGGATTGTTGGGCATGTCGGGCCTAAGTGCGGATATGCGCGCGCTTGGGGAAGATGACAGGCCAGAGAGCGCCTTTGCCATGGCGCATTTCTGCTATTGGGCCGCACGCCATGCAGGCAGCATGATTGCAGCCATGGGCGGGCTGGATGCCATTGTCTTTACGGGTGGCATTGGCGAGAATGCCGCAAATATCCGGGCCGGCATTCTGAATCATCTGGCTTGGCTGGGGGTTGCGCTTGATCCGGTGGCTAATGCAAAAAACGCCCCCTGCCTGCACCAGCAGGGCAGCGCCGTGCAGGCTTGGATCATCCCGGCGGATGAGGAACGCGAGATCGCCTATCACGTTCGCAGGCTGATGGCAGAGTAGAACGGCGTGCATTCGCGGCTGAAATCCGTGCTTTTGGCCTTTTCAATGCGGCCAATCTCGCCTATAGCCGCCCTACTTTCGGCCCGCACCCTTGGAGGCGGGCCGTTCATCTTGTAAAAGGAATGTCCAAATGGCTGGTGAGATCCCGGATCTTGTAGCCGAGGTACGGACGGGGACAGGCAAGGGGGCCGCTCGTCAAGCTCGTCGTGAGCAACTCGTACCCGGTATTGTATATGGTGGTGGCGCAGAGCCGACCCCCATCAACTTCAAATACAACTACCTGATTGCACAGTTGAAGGCAGGCCGCTTCCTGTCGAAACTGTTCAACCTGAAAATTGAGGGTCAGGAAGATGTGCGCGTCATCTGCCGCGGTGTGCAGCGTGATGTTGTCAAGGGCCTGCCCACGCATGTTGACCTGATGCGCCTGCGTCGGACAACCCGCATCAACCTGTTCATTCCGGTTGAGTTCATCAATGCAGAGAAATGCGTTGGCCTGAAGCGCGGCGGCACATTGACAGTCGTGCGTCCCGAAGTGGAACTGAGTGTGATTGCGGGGGATATCCCCGAAAAGCTGGTGGTGGATCTGGAAGGCCGCAAGATTGGTGACACAATCACCATTTCGGCCATCACCCTGCCAGAAGGCTCGAAGCCCACGATCGACCGTGATTTCGTTATTGCGAATATCGCAGCACCGCGCGCTCTGGCGGCAGCGGATGAAGACGAGGCAGAAGAGTAATCTTCTGGCACAACCTTATCAAAGGGCACGCCTGCTGGCGTGCCCTTTTTCATGCGCCTTGTTGGCTGCGTCCCTGAATGCACTGAACGGAATCGTATATTTCCAGTTCTGGCGGGCCAAGGTAGATTGCCCCATGATCGCGCACACCCTTGTGCGACCCACGAAAATTCTGAGACTTCGCCCAGCCGTCAAAGGCCGCCTTGTCGCGCCACAGCGTATGCGACAGATAAATAGTGGCCTCTGGCGTAGTGATGCCTCGAAATAGATGAAATTACACAAACCCGTCCAACTCCGGTAACTTGCTCTCGCGCCCTGTCCAGATGTCCTCAAAGGCGGCTTCTTGTCCGGGACGAACTTTGAAACGGTTGATTGTCAGATACATCCTGCCTCCTTCATTGGCTTTTGCGATACTGTATCGTGCGGGGCCACAGGTGCAAGCAAGTGCTTTTCCCCAAGAGTGGGCTTGGCTATGGTGCAGTCGTGGATGACAGAAGAGGGCGCGATGAAAGTATTTGTGGGGCTTGGTAATCCGGGCGCGAAATATGCGGCGAACCGGCATAATATCGGCTTCATGGCGCTGGATGCCATCGCATCGGCGCATGGCTTTGGCCCGTGGCGTGCAAAGTTTCAGGCAGAGATATCTGAAGGGCGGCTTGGGGCGGAAAAGGTGATCTTGCTTAAGCCCCAGACCTATATGAACCTGTCGGGCCAAGCAGTGATCGAGGCATTGCGCTTTTTCAAGCTGGAAGCTGCCGATCTGGTTGTATTCCATGATGAGCTGGATCTTGCCCCCGGCAAGCTGCGCTGCAAGCAGGCGGGTGGGCATGCGGGACATAACGGCCTGCGCTCGCTTCACGCCCATATCGGGCCGGAGTATGCGCGGGTACGTTTGGGCATTGGCCATCCGGGGCATAAGGATCGCGTTTCGGCCTATGTATTGTCGGATTTTTCCAAGGCGGATCAGGGCTGGCTGGATGACATGATGCGCGGCATCGCTGATGGCGCAGTGGCACTTGCCGCGGGCGATACTGCCAAATTCAGTAATGCAGTGGCGTTGCGCATGGGGGCTGGGGCCAAACCCCTATCGCAAACCCCTGCCCCGGCCCCTGCCCCATCCCGCGCCCCCGCCGCGCCAATTGCTGCGCCACAAGATACCCGCTCGGCGCTGCAAAAACTGGTGGATCGGTTTCGCTAACCCAAAGAACCGGTGATGGCACTGGAACTCTGCCTGCGCGGGATTAGGTTTTACAAGAAATAACAAAAGGGGCAGACAATGAGCATTAAAATGGAACCCTCTGTCAATGTGCTGGGCGGCAGGCTGGCACCGTGTTCGCGCGATCCCATAACCGGATTTTTCCGCAATGGAATGTGCGATACCTGCCCCGAAGACCAAGGAAGCCATACTGTCTGTGCCCAGATGACAGACGAGTTTCTTGCCTATTCCAAATATCTTGGAAATGACCTCTCCACCCCGCGCCCGGAATTTGCCTTTCCGGGTTTGCGCGCGGGCGATCAGTGGTGTTTATGCGCCAGCCGGTTTATGCAGGCCCATCACGAAGGTGTGGCTCCGCGCGTGGTTCTGCGCGCTACACATCAACGCGCAATGGATGTTGTTCCCATAGATATCTTGAAGATTTACGCCACAGATATTGATTGAAATACAGCGAACGCTTTGATTTTCTGTTATCCGGGGCAGGCCGGGCCATAAGTTGGCGTTTTTTCGGCATTATGCTGGGGCAGCAATGGCCGCTTGCCCTTCCAAAGGGCGGAAAATCCCGGTATTGCAGGGCCGAAAGACAGTTTTCGACGACAGGAGAACAGGTGAATGCGCAGAGTCGTGGTCACAGGGCTTGGTTTGGTCACCCCCTTGGCTTGCGGGGTTGAAGAAAGCTGGTCGCGTCTGATAGCGGGGCAATCTGGTGCCGGGCCGATTACGCGCTTTGATGCCAGCGCTTTTGCAACAACCTATGCTTGCGAAATCCCACGTGGCGATGGCACGAATGGCACGTTCAACCCTGATGAGTGGATGGAGCCGAAAGAGGCGCGCAAGGTTGATGAATTTATCCTTTACGGTGTTGCGGCAGCGGATCAGGCCGTGCGCGATTCCGGCTGGATGCCGCAGGATGAGGAAAGCCGCCAGCGCACAGGCGTGATGATTGGCTCTGGAATTGGGGGCTTGTCTGCAATTGCCGATACGGCGGTATTGCTAAAAGAACGCGGCCCACGCCGTGTATCGCCCTTCTTCATCCCTTCGGCGCTGATCAATCTTGTGTCAGGACAGGTGAGTATCCGCTACGGGTTCAAAGGCCCCAACCATGCGGTTGTGACGGCCTGTTCCACAGGCGCGCATGCGATTGGCGATGCCGCGCGCCTGATCCAGTGGGGCGATGCCGATGTGATGGTTGCTGGCGGGGCCGAAAGCCCGATTTGCGAGATTGGCATTGCCGGGTTCAACGCGTGCAAGGCGCTTTCCACCAAGCGCGCCGATGATCCAAAAGCAGCATCGCGCCCCTATGATGCTGATCGTGACGGCTTTGTCATGGGCGAAGGCGCGGGCGTTGTGGTGCTGGAAGAATATGAGCATGCCAAAGCGCGCGGCGCAAAAATATATGCCGAAATTCTCGGCTATGGCATGTCGGGTGATGCCTATCACATTACCGCCCCTTCCGAAGATGGCGATGGCGCTTTGCGCTCTATGCAAGCTGCCGTGGCGCGCGCGGGGATTTCTCCTGCGCAGATTGATTATATCAATGCGCATGGCACCTCCACCATGGCCGATGTGATCGAATTGGCCGCGGTCGAGCGGTTGCTGGGCGATGCCTCGGCCAAGGCAACCATGTCTTCCACCAAATCCGCCATCGGGCATTTGCTGGGCGCCGCTGGCGCGGTAGAGGCGATTTTCTGCATTCTGGCCCTTCGCGACCAGATCGCGCCCCCAACACTGAATCTGGACAATCCCGCAGTGGAAACCCCGATTGATCTGGCCCCGAATGCCGCGCGCAAGCGCGAGATTACGATTGCGCTGTCCAACAGCTTTGGCTTTGGTGGCACGAATGCCAGCCTGATCCTGGGGAAAGTGGCCAGCGAATGATCCGGCATGTGGTTGCCAATGCACTGACGCTTATGATCGTGGGGCTTGTTGGCCTTGCGGTTGTCATCGCGTCTGGCAAACGCAGCTTCTATGCCGAAGGCCCACTGGCGGAACCGATTTGTTATCGGGTTGCACAGGGTGCGTCTTTGCGCACTGTCTCTGCTGGGCTGGCAGAGCAAGGCGCGATTTCATCCGAGCAAATTTTCCGTATTGGTGCGCAATATACGGAACGCGCGGGGTCTTTGCGGTTTGGGTCTTATCTGATCCCCGAAGGCGCTTCGATGGACAGCATTCTTGATCTGCTGACGCGCGGCGGGGCCTCTACCTGCGGGTCTGAAATCCAGTACCGGATCGGGGTTACACGGATTGATACGCTGGTTCGCGAACTCGATCCGGCAACCCAACGCTTTGAAGTGGTGGTGCAATTTGCAGCGGATGAGGACGCGCCAGAGGATTACGCGCGGTTTTCGGCACAGGCAGACATCCAATACCGGATCACAGTGGCCGAGGGCGCCACAAGCTGGCAGATCTGGGAAGGGCTGCGTCTGGCAGAGTTTATGAGCGGTGAGCCGGGCGATGTGCCGCGCGAGGGCTGGCTTGCGCCAGACAGTTATGCTGTGCAACGCGGTGCAGACCGGCAAACGCTTCTTGCCGAGATGGAAGCGCGGCAGGAACGCATTCTTGCCTCTGCATGGGAAAATCGCGCCGAGGGGCTGCCCTATGCCACCCCGGAAGAGGCGCTGATCATGGCCTCGATTGTCGAGAAGGAAACCGGCGTAGCGGATGAGCGGCGGCAAGTGGCCTCTGTCTTTGTGAACCGGTTGCGTATTCCGATGCGGCTGCAAACGGATCCAACTGTCATTTACGGGATCACGCAAGGCCAGGGCACATTGGGGCGTGGTTTGCGCCGATCAGAGCTTGATGCAGTCACCCCGTGGAATACCTATCGGATTGATGGCCTGCCGCCCACGCCTATCGCCAATCCCGGACGCGCAGCGATTATGGCTGCGCTCGACCCGGATGATACGCCCTATATCTACTTTGTGGCCGATGGCACGGGTGGGCATACCTTCTCCACCAATCTGGCAGATCACAACCGCGCGGTTGCCCGCTGGCGCCAGATCGAGGCCGAAATGCGCGCACAGCAGCCTGAAAATGCAAATTGAACGATAGGCGGCGGCGGTCTCGCCCGCTCTAGAATTTCAGCGCGTGATGCAGGATGACAGGAACCACAAGTTCTTCTTCATCCTGCAAATGCCTGTCCAGAAACTGCTCAAACCCGTCCAGAAGCTTGAGCATGCTGCCCGCACTGGCGCGCATGTCTGCGCCCTGAGAGAGCGCTTGCAAATGGCTGTTGGCGGCCTGTGTCAGTGCGTGCAACTCTGCATCAAGGGCATGATGATCAGCATCCAGCAAATCAAACCCACGCGCCAGCCGTTTTTCGGCACTGGAGAGAACTGGAAAGTAATGGGCATCTTCGATCTGGTGATGGCCATGCAATTCATTGATCAGAAAGCCCCCCAGCCGGGCTGTCATTTGCCCATGTTTGCGGGGGTCGCGCCCTTTATCCAGAAAGGCGCGGGTATCTTCCTGCCATTGCCCCAAGGCACGGCGGAACATCAAATGCCGTTCCAGCCAGAACCGCGTGAGGCCATCAAAATTCTGATGGCTTTCCCACAGCGCGCGCGGGTATTGCTCTAACAACACCCGCAGCGCATCGGGCAGGCCCTTGCGGTGGCGCAGATCATCCATAAATCTGGGTCAGTCGGTCAATCGCGGCCTCTGGCGACATTTCTTCGCTTTCGCCGCTGCGGCGTGATGTGAGTTCCACCACACCTTTTTCCAACCCGCGCGGGCCGACCGTGATCCGCCATGGCAGGCCGATCAGATCCATCGTGGCGAATTTCGCGCCTGCGCGTTCATTGCGATCATCATAAAGTGGCTCCAGCCCTTTTGCGACCATCGCCTTATATAGCCCTTCGCAAGCTGCATCCGCCGCGCTATCTCCCTTTTTGAGGTTCACAATGCCCGCGTGGAAAGGTGTTACCCCTTCTGGCCAGATAATGCCGCGATCATCATGGCTGGCCTCGATTATTGCGCCAAGCAGGCGCGATACGCCTATTCCATGGCTGCCCATATGCACGGGCACGCGCGCGCCTGTCTCGGTTACGACAGTTGCATTCATGGCGTCGGAATATTTTGTGCCAAAATAGAAAATCTGCCCCACCTCGATCCCGCGGGCGGAACGGCGGCGCGCTTCGGGAACCTGTGCTTCAAACACAGACGCATCATGGGTTTCATCCGTGCGTGCATAACGCGAGGTGAATTCTTCCAGCACGGCCTGACATTCGGCAACCGAATCGTAATCCACCTCACGATCCCCGAATTTCAGATCGGTAATTTCGGAATCGTAAAACACCTCGGATTCGCCTGTCTCTGCCAAAACAAGAAACTCATGCGTGTAATCGCCGCCAATCGGCCCACCATCTGCGCGCATGGGGATGGCTTGAAGCCCCATGCGTTCATAGCTGCGCAGATAGCTTACAAGATGGCGATTATAGGCATGGAGCGCAGCATCTTTGTCGATATCGAAGTTATAGCCATCCTTCATCAGAAATTCGCGGCCCCGCATCACGCCAAAACGCGGGCGGATTTCGTCGCGGAATTTCCATTGGATGTGATACAGCGTCAGCGGCAAATCCTTGTAACTGTTCACATGGGCGCGGAAGATATCTGTAATCAGTTCCTCATTTGTCGGGCCATAGAGCATGTCACGGTCATGACGATCCTTGATGCGCAGCATCTCTTGCCCGTAATCATCATAACGCCCGGATTCGCGCCACAGATCGGCCGATTGCAGCGTGGGCATGAGCATGGGGATATGGCCCGCGCGGATTTGCTCTTCATGGACAATCTGCTCTATCCGGCGCAGCACTTTGAACCCAAGCGGCAGCCAGGAATAAATCCCCGCGCTGGCCTGTTTGATCATGCCCGCGCGCAACATCAACCTATGGCTGACAATCTGAGCCTCGGACGGGGTTTCTTTAAGGACGGGCAGAAAATAGCGGCTCAGGCGCATGGGCTTGCCTTCTGTTCAAACGGTGGCTTTGGCAATGGGTTTAGGCGAGGACGCGACCGGGGGCAAGGTGGCGCAAACCGCGATCACCCCGCAGATGGGCGCCGCAGGTTGATCTTGCCTATCCCTGCCCCGCTTGGAAGCGCCGGGCAACTGCAATTCTGTTCTGACAGGCGCAATCGTCCCCTGCGGCCCCGGCCCAATCTTGCGCGGTGTTCGTTTACCCCTGTTTTGGCATTGGGGAAACACGATGCTGCGTTGCCTGTTCATATGCAAAAGCCTGCGTCAGCAACGCAGCCTCATCCCAGAGACGGCCAACGAAGATCAGTTCAAACGGGGCAGAGGATGCATAGAAGCCCGCAGGCACAGTAACTGCTGGCAGGCCCGCAATATTCAACTCACCCACAGTTGTTTCCTGAATGGTGTCGCGTGAATGCAATTTTGGCAGTTCTTGGCGCATTTGCGGGAATACAAGCGCGTCCAGATCATGATCTCTGAAGACAGAGTCAAAGATTTCCAGATAGGCCGCCTTCAACGCAATGAATTCCGGCAATGCAGGCGGGGCGCTTGGATCGGCCATTGCTGCCTGAAAATCGGGCAGAGTATTGAGGAATGCCAGAACGCCCTGAGGGCCAAAAGGGTTCTCAGATGCAGTTGCATCGGCAAATTCGGCAAAAGAGCGTAGTGCGGCATCCGGGCCAAGCCGCTTGAGGTAGCATTCCAGATCATAGGCGATTGATTCCAACCCACGCGCATCAAAATTTGGCAAGGGTGCAGTGGGCTGCCGCAGGGCGGCAAAACCGGTACCCGCGAAGGGATCGTCAACCAAGATCGCGCCCGCCGCGCTTAGTTCAGATTTTGCGCGTTCATAAAGTTCCGATGTTTCCTTACAGAGAGGTTGATCACGCCAGCCGGGGCCATACAGCCCAAGGCGCTTGCCCTGCAAACCCTCCACTGAAAGCGCCGCCGCATAACCCTGCGGTGGTATTTTGCCCACGCTGGCCAGTGTCTTGGGGTCTTCTGCGCTGTAACCCGCCAGAACATTCAGGCACAGTGCCGCATCTGTGACATTGCGCGCGATGGGGCCAACCACATCGCGATTGGCCGACAAAGGCACCACACCGGCATTTGGCACCAGCCCGATTGTCGGCTTTATCCCCACCAAACCCTGAGCGGCAGCCGGATTCTGGATTGATCCCCCGGTTTCTTCGGCCAATCCGACAACACACATATTCGCAGCAACCGCGGCGGCAGTACCCGCACTTGATCCGCCGGGAACACGGTCTTCGATTGCAACATTCAGCGTCGGCCCGGCCCAGCTGTCATTGGCATGGCTCCCAGTATGGCTAAGCACCGGAACATTTGTCTTGCCCAGAATAATTGCATCTGCCGCGCGCATACGCGCAACGACCGGGCTGTCAGTTGCGGGCATCAGATCAACCCCGCCTGTTTTGGAATAAAGCAGCTTCCAGCCGGCGGTTGTGGGAAAGCCCACCATATCCATCGGGTCTTTCACCACAACCGGTATACCGCCAAGTGGCCCCAATTTTTCGCCCGCAGCAAGACGGCGATCCATCGCGCGCGCAGTCTCCAAGGCGGCCTCATTCTCGAAAATGATGGCATTGTATTTCCCATTTACGGTGCCGATCTGCTTTAGGCACGCAAGGGTGAGGGCCTCGACTGTGAAATGGCCGTTGATAAGCGCGTCGTGAATTGCGCTTATTGTCAAGCTGTCCAGATCGATACACGCCTGTTCTGTGTGCGGCTGTTCTGGGTGGGATGTCATGCGTCTACTCCTTCAGGGGTGGTCGGTGTTCGGGTGTATTTAAATTTTATTAATTAAAACAATAATTTATCTTGATATCTGAAAGTAAAGTAACGGCAGCTTTTCTGGCAATGCCTCAAGATGATCGATATGCAGAAAGCCGCGCCGGGTGAAAATTTCCTGATGGCGTTGGCCCGCCGCTTTGCCCAGCACGATGCAAAAGACATCGATCCCAGATGCATTCACAGATTGCACCGCGCGCCGCGCGTCACGCACAAGGTATTCCGGGTCGTTCACATCGATATCCGACGGCTCGCCATCTGTGACAACAAGCACAAGCCGCCGATGACAACCAACCCGCGCCAAGGACGCGCCTGCATACCGGATCGCGGCCCCGATCCGTGTGGAATACCCAGGGCGCAAACCTGACAGGGCCATGCCCGTCAGGGGGCTGAGTTTGTCTTCAAACCGCTTGACGGGCACAATGCGCAAATCTTCGCGCCCATCCGAGGCAAAGGCGCTTATTGCAAGCGGATCTCCCAGCCTATCCATTGCATGCGCCAGCACGGCAGCTGCATCGCGCAACACCGAAATGACGCGCATGCCATCTGCGCCAATCGGATCGCCTGTCGATTGTGAAATATCCAGCAAGAGATGCACGGCAATAGACCGTTCGGGGACAGTGATATTCTCGTACACTCGCTGATCGGGGGTTTTGCCGGAACGCAGTGCAATCGCAGATTCGATCGCGGCATCAAGATCGAGGGTTTCACCTTCGGCCTGGCGTTTTTGCCTTTGCGCCCGACCAAGCGCAGAAGCGCGCACCAAGGCTGCGATACGTGAAAGCAAAAACCCGTGCCGCGCTTCCAACTTGCGCCAGAAAAGCGGGTCGCCCCGGTCTGGCTCATAGGCTCTGACAGTCACCCAATCCGCACGCTCGCTTTGCGTGAGATAGTCATATTCGGCCAGTTTTCCTACAATCCGCCCAGCCCCATCGGCAGCTATTGCGGCGCTTACTTTTTCGGCCCCCGGTTCCGGCTGCGGATCAGAAAGCGCGTGCTGGCGCTCTTGTGGGCTTTCGCTATTCTCTGTCTGGCGCTGCTCTTGTGTGTGGATCTCTATGCGGTGCTGCTGCGGCGCCATATCCGCGCTATGTGGCAGATCCCACAGGCCAAGATTGTCATCGCGGTAATCCGGCTGAACCACATAATCGCGTGCGTTGAACTGCACGCGCGTCTGGCCCAGATCATTGCCCAGAATATTTCCGATTTGGCGCGAAATTGCGGGGTCTGACAACCGATCCTTGCAGGAAGAAAACAGCGTAACCCCCTTGCGCACCCACCCGTGCCGGATAGGAAAATCCGGGTCGATCAGGGCGCGTGCGAGGCGCGCTAAGAGCGAAGGCGCGGTTGCCATGCCTTCGGGTTCGGCGGTGTGAAATGGTTGCCACAGCCGCGCCAATCCGGGCATGTCGCGCAGCGCAAGATGCTCAACACGAGCATCTTCGATCAGCGAGACAACCGCGATTTGCAAAGGTTTCATTTGTCCAAGAGAAAAGCGGGGGCCGCCATAGGCGATATGCGCGCCAATATGGGCAAGCGCTGCCTTGTAGACGGTTTTTTCCTGCCCGCGATATCCGGCAAAACTGGCGGGTAGTTGTACAATACCGCCATCAAAGCTTGCTCTGCGCGCAGCAGGGCCTTTATCTTGCGTGACGGCTTCGCACAGGGGCGGGCAATGGCCCCACAAGGCGATGTGACCCGCGCGCAATTCAGTCTCAAAGCTTTGAAAATTTTCTTCTCCGGCATAGCGTGCAAGCAGATGCAGCGCTTCGGGCAATTCAAGAGCGAAATAGGCCCTGCGTTTTATGGGATCGCGCGCGCCCAGCCTCAACCCGGCAAGTACCCACATCTCCAATGGCTCTGACCCAAGGCGCTCATGCAACATCTCGGCCTGCGCCAAGAAGGGTTCTACGGATTCCGGTGCGGGTTTGAGCAGTGACATTACCAGTTTGACCCAGTGCTCAAAGGCTCTCGGCGTGGCCAGCCTGCGCGCCATTGGTACTGACACTTCGAGAAACAGCGCAGCGATCCGAGGCCGCGTGCGTATCGCGATGCGCGATGCGGCCTCGGCCAAAGCCAGCGCCTGCGGTATGTCCACAGATGCACCAACCTGTGGCGCGGATTGGATGAACCCGCGCGGAATGGCAGCGCCATATCCAGCTTTGGCAAGGCGCTCATGCGCTGCCAGAAACCGGGCCAGCGCAGCACCCGCAAAGACTGTCCGAACTGCGGCGGGCATATCTGCCGCAGCAGGCTCGTGGTACAGATCAGGCGCAGGCATCGACCGCAGCTTCCAATGCTGAACGCATATCGGGATCATCGGTTATCGGAGTGATCAGCGCCAATCTGCACGCCATGGACAGCGGCAACCCCTGCGCCATCAGCCGGCCTGCGTGAATAAGCATCCGGCTGGATGCCCCCTCATTCAGCCCCTGCCCCCTCAGATTGCGGCTCTTTTGGCCAATGCGCACAAGCAATGCGGCGCTTGTTTCGGCAATGCCCGCCTCTGAAGCAATGATCGCGGTTTCAATCTCTGCCGCAGGATAATCAAATTCCAAAGCACAAAAGCGTTGCTTGGTGGATTCCTTGAGATCCTTGAG
>JAIUNA010000032.1 GCA_022565265.1 Roseinatronobacter sp.
GGGTCTTGGCCGCTATCGATCATCTGGTTGCCCAGATCAATGCCCAGACAATCGGCAAAGCCCTGACACCGCTCGGTCGAGGATGGGGACGAGATATAATGGTTCACACAGAGAAAGCTGGTCACACCATCGCCCGCCGCGCGCTGACCCGCGTCAAAGCCCGCATCATATTCGGGCTGGCCCACATACATCAGCGCGCCCAAAGCGCGTGCCTGTTCTGGCGTGCCAGAGTTGATGATGATCACATCAATCCCCGAATCCACGGCCGCCCGGATCGGGCCGGATAAAACATCGGGATCGGCCAATGTAGTGATAATCCCATTGGGCGCGCTTGCGGCGGCCTGCTCGATGATCCGCGCCATATCGGCCAGATCGCCCGTTGGCGGATTGCGGTATTCAACGGTTACATTCATCTGCTCGCCTGCCAAAGCAAGGCCGTTCTTGATGGTGTTCCACCAGCTATCGCTGTCGGGCGCATGGCTGACCAGCACATAGCGCTCGCCTTCGGCAAAAGCACCGCTTGCGCCCATCAATGCTGTCGCTGCAACAGCAGAGACCGCGATCTTTTTCATAGCTGCTTTCATGATGTCCTCCCAAACATGTTGCGGGCAAATCGGTGTCTCGGCCCTTCGCCCTGCCGGAACTGTAGCCACGAATCATATTTTTTGCAACCGGTTGCAAAAAAAATTATTCTTATGCTATGTTCCTGAAAATGCTGGCCTGTATTACAAAGGCGTCAAATCATCCGGGTAAGAGAATGGCAGTAACCCTGAAAGAGGTGGCAGAGCGTGCGGGGGTCTCTCGATCTGCCGTGTCGCGTACCTTTACCGAAGGGGCTTCTGTTTCGGCCAAAACCCGCGCCAAGGTCGAGAAGGCCGCGAAAGCGCTGGGATATAGCCCAAATGCCATCGCCTCGTCATTGACAACCGGGCGTACCAAACTGATCGGGCTTGTCTCCAACAACTTTCACAACCCGCTTTTTCTGGAAGTGGTTGATCTCTTCACACGCGGCTTGCAGGCGCGGGGGTTGCGGCCCCTGCTGGTCAATCTCAGCAATGAAACCGATCCCGCAAACTCGGTGCGCATGCTGCGGCAATACTCGGTTGATGGGGTGATCGTGGCCTCTTCCACCCTGCCGCCCAGCTTTGCCGAAGCGTTCCGCGATGCCGGGGTTCCGGTGGTGCATTCCTTCGGGCGCTATACCACCAGCCCGCATGTGCATGTGGTGGGAATTGATAACAATGCCTGCGGGCGGATGGCGGCCTATGCCCTGATCGCACGCGGGCACAAGCGCGTGGCCTTTCTGGGCGGGCCGGAAAACGCAACATCAACACAAGATCGCGAGCGCGGCTTTCTGGATGCCTTGGCCGGGCATCCCGATATATCGGTCAGTGTCAGCTATGCGCGGGCCTATTCCTTTGATGCCGGACGCGCGGAAATGACCCGCCTTTTGCAATCCAGCCATGCCGAGGCCTATTTTTGCGGCGATGATGTGCTCTCTATCGGGGCACTTTCAGCCATTGCGGATGCAGGGCTGCACGTACCCCAAGATATCGGAGTGATCGGGCTGAACGATATGGCCATGGCCCGCTGGCAGAATATCAATCTTACAACCATCCGGCAGCCGATTGCAGAGATCATAGAGGCTTCGATCGAGTTGGTTGTCGGCACAATAGACCGCCCCGACCGCCACCCGGAAACGCGGCTTTTCCCTTGCAGGGTGATAGAGCGGGGCACGCTGCGAAAGCCTGAGGGCTAAACGCCCCTGCGGCTTGGCCCGCAGGGGCAGCGCCCGCGAAGCGCCATGGGTGGGCGGGCGGGGCGCTGAGCGGGCGCTTTTGCCCGGCCGGAAACCTAGCGAAACATGGGCGGGCGCGCATCCACCCATTGCCCACCGGCCTGCGCCGACGCAACTGCGGCCACCACCGCCGCCATAGAACGCAGCCCATCTTCCGCCAAGGGCAAGCCATCGCGCGCCTCCCCCCGGATTGCGGCGGCCAGATCGACATAGATATTCGCCACCGCCAGCGGAAACCCTTCTGGATGGGCTATCGCCACGCGGCTAAGCCGCGCGGCCTCACTCGATAGCCCGGCCTCGCCTTTTTCCATAATCTGCGTACGCCCGCGAACAGGGGTATAATATACTTGGTTTGGCTGCTCCGAGGCCCAGCGCATCCCGCCCGTTTCCCCGAATACCTGAATATCAAACCCGTGCTGCCGCCCGATGGCCACAGAACTTGTCCAAAGCCGCCCGACAGTGCCGCCCGACATGCGGAAATTCACCATCGCGTCATCTTCCAGCACCCGGCTGGAAATGGTCGAGGCAAAATCTGCCGACAGCTTTTCCACCTCATCGCCCGTGATGAAACTTGCCATATGCAGTGCATGAATGCCGCAATCGGCAAATTGCCCCGATACCCCCGCCATGGCCGGATCATAGCGCCAGCGCACGCGCGGATTATCGGCATCGGTTGCATCGCCGTGATGGCCGTGGCTGAAATTCGCCACCACCAGCCGCACCCGGCCAATCTGCCCCGCCCGCACCATTTCGCTCATTTCGCGCACCATGGGATAGGCGGAATAGCAGTAATTCACAGCACAAATCCGGCCAGAGGCATGGGCGATTTTCACAATCTCCTCGCCCTCTTCCACCGTCATGGTCATGGGCTTTTCGCACAGCACATGAAACCCCGCTTCCAGAAACGCCTTGGTGATTTCAAAATGCGTGGCGTTGGGCGTGGCAACTGTGACCAGATCAATCCGATCATCGCGCCCGCGCTCGCCCGCCAGCATCTCGCGCCAATCCCCATATGCACGATCTGCGGCCACGCCCAGCCGCTGCGCATAGGCGCGGCCTTTTGTGGCATCCACATCCAGCGCCCCGGCGGCCATCGTGAACAACCCGTCTGCCTGCGCGCCCAAGCGGTGCGCTGGCCCGATCTGGCTGCCCTCGCCCCCGCCGATCATGCCCCAGTTCAGTTTCATCCCTGCCCCCTTTTCAGAAACCTATGCTGTGCAGATACGCGCGATTGGCTCGCGCATCCGATATGGGCGAAACATCCAAAGTCGGGTCGCAATCCTGCTCGACAGTGCACCAGCCCTCAAACCCATGATCCAGCAGGATTTGCCGCACAGCGGGAAAATCTACATCCCCCTTGCCCAGATTGCAGAAAATCCCCTGCCCGCAAGCCTCGTAAAACCCTGTGCTATCGGCAATGGCGCGCGCCTTTATCGCTGGGTCTATATCCTTGAAATGCATGTAGGAAATGCGCCCGATATGGCGGCGCATAAAGGCCACTGGGTCAAAACCCGCATAGGAATGATGGCCCGTATCAAAGCAGATTTTCAAGATATCTTCGGGCACTTCATCCAGCAGGCGCTCCAGCTCCGGCTCGAAATCCATAAAGCCCGCCGCATGGGCATGAATGCCCACGCTCAGCCCATAGTCTTCCGCCCCCATACGCGCCACATGGGCAATACGATCCCGAAAGGCCGCCCATTCGGCGCTGTCCATCTGCTCGGCATCGCCTGCGCGCCCGGCTGTGGGCGCACGGCGCGCCGAGATCGAATCGATCAAGACCAGATGCTGTGCCCCATGCGCAACCAGCGCCTTGCAGGTGCGCACCGCTCCATCCAGCACGTTTTCCCATTGGGCCGGATCGTGAAAGGCACGAAACACCACGCCGCCAATCAATTCCAGATCATGTTCGGCCAGCGCATCGGCCAGAATTGCCGGGTCTTCGGGCATATAGCCCACGGGGCCAAGCTCTATGCCCCTATAGCCAGCCTCTGCACAATCGCGCAGCACCTGCCGCCAGGGCGGGTTGCGCGGATCATCAGGGAATTCCACACCCCAGGAACACGGGGCATTGCCAATCCGGATTGTCATGATGTCAGGCCCTTTCAGCCATTTGGAACAGACAGCCAGCGGCCCTCAGCAGCCGAGGCAAAAGCGGTATCAATGACTTGCGCCACGGCAAGCCCATCGCGGAAGGTGAGCCAGACAGGCTGGCGGGTGTGGATCGCGCGCAGGAAATCCCGCGCCTCTATGATGATCTGATCCTGATAGCCCGTGCCATGCCCCGGCCCCTGACAGAAAGCCAGATAATCGGGATGCGCTGGCCCTGTCAGGATCTTGGTGAAACCGCGCGTGGCCTCCGGCCCGTCCATCCGGTACAGATGCACAGCGTTCTGATCTTCCTGATCAAAGCGGATCGCGCCTTTGGTGCCGTGAATTTCATAGGCATAGCCCATTTTGCGCCCTGTGGCCGCGCGGCTGAAATAGAATTGCCCCATCGCGCCAGAGGCAAAACGCGCCATCACCTGCCCGTGGTCATCATTGGTGACGGCCACAGGGCCATGCGGGCCGGGCCGGGTGGGGTGGATGGTCTCAATCCGGGCGGAAATCTCTGAAATCTCGCCCATCAGCGCCAGCGCGCAGTTTATCATATGCGGGGCCAGATCGCCCATGCAGCCATTGGCGCGCCCCGCGCAGCGCCAGTTGAACGGGGCATCGGGATTGGCCAGAAAATCTTCGGTATGCTCTCCGCGAAACCAGGTAAGCTGCCCTATAGCGCCTTCAGCCAAAAGCTGGCGCACAAATTGCGTGGCGGGTGTGCGCACATAATTGAACCCGATCATATTGGGCATTTGTGCGGCTTCTGCCGCCGCAACCATCGCCCGCGCATCCGCCAGCGAAGCGCCCAAGGGTTTTTCGCAAAATACGGGCTTTCCCAGCGCGAAGGCTGCCTCTGCAATGGCGCGGTGGGTTTCTTGCGGTGATGCGATGATAACCGCTTCCACCTTCGGATCAGCCACCAGCACGCGCCAATCCGCAGCGGCGCGGGCAAAACCATACGCGGCGCGATAGCGTTCGGCACTGGCGGGGCTGGATGCGGCAACCATCTCCAGCCTTGGGCGCAGCGCAGTATCAAACACCGCCCCCACTGCCGCATAGGCCACAGCATGGGCCTTGCCCATATAGCCGCCCCCGATCAGCCCGATTCCGATCTCTGTCACGATTCGCCCCCTTGCATGCACAAGCCCTGTTGCAACCGGTTGCAAAATTGTTATCCTGTGGTCGAAGGTTGTGCAACAGGCAATCACGGGCGCACCGTCAGGGAGGATCACATGACAGCAGCAGGAGCAACCATCCGGCTGACCACAGCACAGGCCATCACGCGCTATCTGATGAACCAGTTCATCCAGATTGACGATGTGGAGACACGTATTTGCGGCGGCGGCTTTGGTATTTTCGGGCATGGCAATGTGCCCTGTCTGGGCGAGGCGCTTTATCCCCACCATGCCGAAATGCCCCTCTATCGGGGCCAGAATGAACAAAGCATGGGCTTTGCCGCCGCGGCCTATGCCAAATACCATCTGCGCCAGCGGTTTATGTTCTGCACGGCCAGCGCGGGGCCGGGAACGGCAAATCTGCTCACCGCCGCAGCGCTGGCCCATGCCAACCGCTTGCCCTTGCTGATGCTGTGCGGCGATACTTTCCTTACCCGCCTGCCAGACCCGGTGTTGCAGCAATTGGAACATTTCGGCAATCCCACACTGGGGGTGAATGATGCCTTCAAATCCGTCTCCCGCTATTGGGATCGCATCACCCACCCCGCGCAGGTTATCCAATCCTTGCCCGCCGCACTGGCAACCATGCTTGACCCGGCAGATTGCGGCCCGGCCTTTATCGGATTGCCGCAAGATGTGCAGGGCTGGGCCTATGATTACCCCGCAAGCTTTTTCGCCCGCCGCCTGCACCGCATTCGCAGGCAGGCCCCGGATATGGCAGAACTGGCAGAGGCCGCACGCGCCGTGCGCGCCGCCAAGCGCCCCATGATCATCGCAGGCGGCGGGGTGCAATATGCGGGCGCGGTGGCGGAACTTACGGCATTTGCCGAAACTCATGGCGTTCCGGTTGTCGAAACAATCGCGGGCCGGGCCAATATGCTGGCCACACACCCGCTCAATATCGGGCCGATTGGCGTTACCGGCTCTGACAGTGCCAATGAAATCGCGCGGCAGGCCGATCTTGTGCTGGCCGTGGGCACGCGCTTGCAGGATTTCACCACCGGATCATGGACAGCCTTCGCCACAGATGCCCAGCTTATCGGGCTGAATGTGGGCCGACATGACGCGATAAAACATCTCTCGCTGCCTGTTGTGGGCGATGCAAAGCTGGCGCTGCCCCTGCTGGGCGCGGCGCTGGGGGGCTACCGCGCGCCCGCAGACTGGACAGAGCGCGCGCAGCAAGAGCGGCGCAAATGGGATAGCACTGTCGCGCAGAATGTGGCGCATGGAAACCGCCCAAACAGCTATGCGCAGGCGATTGGCGTGGTCAATGCGCTATGCGATCCGCGCGACAGGATTGTAACAGCCGCAGGCGGCCTGCCTGCCGAAATTACCGCCAATTGGCGCACGCTGGAAATTGGCACGGTCGATGTGGAATTCGGCTTTTCCTGCATGGGCTATGAAATCGCAGGCGGCTGGGGTGCGCGCATTGCACAGGCCGAATCCGAGCCAGAGCGCGACACCATCGTTTTCGTAGGCGATGGCAGCTATCTCTTGATGAACTCCGATATCTATTCTTCGGTGCTGACGCAAAAAAAGCTTATCATCCTTGTGCTGGATAATGGCGGTTTTGCTGTCATCAACAAATTGCAAAACAACACCGGGCAAGACAGCTTCAACAACTTGATCGCGGATTGCCCCACAGTGCCCGAACCTTTCGTAGTGGATTTTGAAGGCCATGCCCGCGCGATGGGGGCCGATGCGGTGACCGTAGCCAACCCTGCCGAATTGGGCGCGGCTTTCAGCGCGGCAAAAGCCTCTGCCAAGACCACAGTCATCGTCATGCAGGTTGATCCCTATGAGGGCTGGACGCCGCAGGGCCACGCATGGTGGGAAGTGGGCACGCCGCAAGTCTCTGACAGTGCCAGCGTGCGCGCCAAACATGCAGAGATAGAGGCCACACGCAGCAAGCAGCGGCAGGGGGTGTAAGATGATCCTGAAGGGCAATCGCTTTGTCATCATCGGGCGCGCGGGGATGGATTTCTACCCCGATCCCCCCGGAACCAGAACCGAAGAGGCCACACGCTTCTTTGCCTGCCTTGGCGGATCATCCGCCAATATCGGTGTGGCCATCTGCAAGCTGGGCGGCAGCGCCGATCTTGTTACCTGCGTGTCAGATGATGCGATCGGGCGCTTTGCCCTGAATGAGTTAGACAAATACGGCATTGGCCGCGCGCATGTGCGCTCTGTGGGCGGAGAGGCGCGCAATTCTCTGGCCGTGGTAGAGTCGCGGATAGAGGATCATCAATCCGTCATCTACCGCAATGGCGCTGCCGATTTTGAAATGACGCAAGCAGATGTAGAGGCCGTGAATTACCCCGCCTATGATGGGCTGATCACCACAGGCACAGTATTTGCGGCAGACCCCTCGCGCACAGCCGCGTTTCGGGCCTTTGATCTGGCGCGCGCCGCTGGCCTGCCTTTGATTTTCGATATCGACTATCGGCCCTATTCATGGCCCTCGGCGCAAGTGGCGGCAGATGTTTATTCGCGCGCAGGCGCGATGTGTGATGTGATTGTGGGCAATGATGTGGAATTTGGGTTCATGGCGGGCGATTATGCGCGCGGGCTGGACAAGGCGCGTGAACTGGTCGCGGCGGGTGCAAAGCTTGCTGTCTACAAGATGGGCGAAAAGGGCGCGATCACTGTTACCCCCGATGGCGAAATCACAACCGGGATTTACCGCACAGACGCGCTTAAACCCACAGGCGCGGGTGACAGTTTCATGGGCGGGCTTGTATCGGGGCTGGCCGATGGGCTGAGCCTGCGTGACGCGGTGCTCCAAGGCTCTGCCAGTGCGGCGATGGTGGTGGCGCGCGTAGGCTGCGCGCCTGCCATGCCCAGCCGCGCGGAACTGGATGATTTCCTAAATCGCCATGCCGCCCCAAGCGCTGCCTGAAAGGACATAAAGATGCATATCGCCCCCCATGACAACCAAAACCGACCGATTGTGGATTGCAATGATCCGCTTGTGCCCTTGGTCTATTTCAACATCATCCGGCTCAAAGCGGGCGAGTGTTTTGATTACCGCGTGCCGGGCTATGAAACCTGCATCGTGCCTGCAACGGGCACAGTGACAGTTGAAACCGGCGGGCAAAGATTTGCCGAAATCGGCAATCGCGGCGCCGATGTCTGGGATGGCGAACCCGAAGGCGTGTATGTGCCTACGGATACTGGCGCGCGCATCACGGCGCTGACAGATACCGAAACCTTTATCGCTGGTGCGCAATTTGCCGAAACCCTTGCCCCTTTTGCTGTGCGCGCAGCCGATCTGGATAAGGTGCAATATGGCAGCGATGACACAAAGACACATCGCAAGATCAAGCATATTCTGGGGGCCGCGCATCATGACCGCGTGGGCCGCCTGCTGGTGAGCGAGTTGTTCACCGTGGGCGCGGGCGGCTGGTCGGGCTTTCCCAGCCACAAGCATGATACGGACAGGCTACCGGACGAAACGCGCCATGATGAATGCTACAATTTCCGCTTCAAGCCCGATTACGGGTCGGGGATGCAAATGCTGCAACGGGCAGATAATGAACCGGGCGATGCCTATCATATCATGAACCGTTCCACGGTGCTGATTGACAAAGGCTATCACCCGTGTTGCGTGCTGCCGGGCTATGAGATGTATTATTTCACCATCCTTGGCGGGCAATCCCAACGCAGCCTGAAACAGTATTTCCAGCCCACCCATGCCGCGCAACTGCACACGATCCCCGGTATTATGGATATGGTGGCAAAGTTCAAATGACACTTGCAACCCTTTCCGATGTGCTGCACCCCGCGCTAAAGGGCGGCTATGCCGTGCCCGGCCTTGTCTGCCTTGGATGGGAGGATATGCGCGCCTATGCCATGGCCGCGCAGGCCGAACGCGCGCCTGTGATCTTGCAGGCCGGGCCATCATGCCGCGCGCATACCCCCCTGCCCGTTCTGGGCGCGATGATGCGCCATCTGGCGGCCAGTGTGGATGTGCCTGTAGTGGGGCATCTGGATCATGGCTATACGCTGGCAGAATGCCGCGAGGCACTGGAGGCGGGGTTTACCTCGCTCATGTATGACGGCTCGCGCAAGCCGCTGGCGCAGAATATAGAGGAAACCGCGCAAGTGGCCGCACTGGCCCATGCGGCGGGGATTTCCTGCGAGGGCGAGATCGGGTTTGTAGGCTATTCGGGCGGCGAAACCTCTGCGGGCACAGACCCGGCAGAGGCCGCAATTTTCGCGCGCGAAACGGGGGTGGATGCCATGGCAATATCGGTGGGCAATGTGCATCTGCAAACCGACCATGAAGGGGGGCTGGATGAGGCACGCATTCGCGCCATAGAAGCTGTGACCGATGTGGCGCTTGTCATTCATGGCGGCTCTGGGGTGCCTTATGCCCAGCGCGCAGCACTTGCGGCGGGATCGCGCATTGCGAAATTCAATATTGGAACCGAATTGCGCATGGCCTTTGGCACGGCCTTGCGCGCGGCCATAATTGCCGATCCGGCCCGGTTTGACAGGGTGGCAATACTGAAAGAAACACATGATCCGGTCATGGAAGCCGCGCGCGCGGTTATCCGGGGCCTTGGTGCATCAGGAAGGGCATAAGATGCTAAGACTTGGGTTATTGGGATGTGGGCGTATCGGGCAGGTGCATGCGCGCTCCATCAAGGCGCTGGACGGCGCGCAGGTGGTGGCGGTGGCAGATGCCCTGCCCGCCGCCGCGCAGGCGCTTGCGGCCAGCACAGGCGCAGAGGTGCGCGATGTGGATGCAATCCTCTCGGCCCCGGATGTGGATGGCGTGATCATCGGCACGCCCACGGACAGCCATTTTGATCAGATCCTCGCCGCCGCCAAAGCGGGCAAGGCGATTTTCTGTGAAAAGCCTGTTGATATGTCGGTTGCCAATATCCGCATCTGCATGGAAGCTGTCTCAGCCGCAGGCGTGCCCTTCATGACTGGGTTCAACCGCCGGTTTGACCCCAATTTCGCCGCCCTGCGGGCGCGTATCCGGGGGGGCGAGATTGGCGCGGTGGAATTGGTCATCATCACCTCGCGCGATCCTGCCCCGCCCCCGATCGCCTATATCGAACGCTCTGGCGGGTTGTTTCGGGATATGATGATCCATGATTTCGACATGGCGCGCTTTTTGATGGGCGAGGAATTCATCCGCCTGCATGCCGTTGGGTCTGCGCTGGTTGATCCCGCCATCGGCGCGGCGGGCGATGTGGATACTGCCGCCGTTATCCTGACAACGGCCAGCGGGCGGATATGCCAGATTTCCAACTCGCGCCGTGCCTCTTATGGCTATGACCAGCGCATAGAGGTGCATGGCCAAAGCGGCATGCTGCGCGCCGAAAATCAGTTGGAAACGACTGTGGAAATCGCAACAGAGGCCGGGTTTCGCCGCGCCCCGGCGCAGCATTTCTTTCTGGAACGCTATGAGGCCGCCTATCTGGCCGAAATGCGCGCCTTTATTTCGGCGGCCACGGGCGGCCCAGCGCCAGAACCGGGCATTCTGGACGGGTTGCAGGCGCAGATATTGGCAGATGCCGCAGCAACATCGCGCGCAAGCGGCCAGCCTGGGGATTTGGCATAAAGCCATTTTCACCAAGCTGCGCGGTCTATGGGCGCACAAATTGCCACCAGACCCAAATAAGCGTTTCGGCACAGTGCCGAAACGCTTATTCCGCGCTGTCGCTGCGCCAGTTCAACACAAGATGCCACGCCAGATAGCCGCCAATCGCGGCAGAGAGATAGGCCCAAAGCACATTTCCCGCGCTCCATTCCACGCCTGCCCAGGAAAATGGCACCGCCACCACCAGATAGCGGCGCCATTTGGCGCGGTAAAACGGGTGCTTCGGATCTATCAGGCGCATTCTCAACTCAAATATCAGGGCGTGGCCTTTGTGTTGCCAGATCGCGGCCAGCCACACAAGGGGCGCTGCCTCAGGGGGTTTGGCGCGCGGCCAGTGCCTCCAGCGCCCCGGCCAGCGCGTGCGGTGTCCAGCCGTCTTGCACAGCCTCGCGCAGAATGGCTTTCTGGGTTTTGGGGGCCAGCCCGCCTGTTGGGGGATCACGCTCCAGATTTGTCGGAAAGGAATACCCTTCTGCCGTCGCCCCAAGCACAGCCTCCAACCCGGCCAAGGGCATATGCCCCGCTGCAACCGCATCGCGCAAAACCGGAAAAACGGCACGGCATATTGCGGCGCGATCCACGGTTTCCATGGCTCTTCCAAAGGCAGATGAGATTTGCAGCAGATTGACCATGCGGTGAATATCGGCGCTGCTATTGGCCCCTGCCGCATGAAACAGCGCCGGGTTGAAGAAAATCGCATCCCCTTTTTGCAAGGGCAGTTGCACGCAATGCGCCTCGAAATAAGCGCGAAAATCTGGCCGCCGCCACGCCGCATAGCCGGGACGGTACAATTGCGAAAACGGCAAAAGCTTTGTCGGCCCTGCCGCAAGCGGCATGTCGCAATGCGCAATCCCGCCCTGCAATGTCAACAAAGGCGAAAGATCATGAACATGGGCCGGATAGGTGGCACTGATATCCGCAGTCTGAAAACCCAGATGATAATCGCGATGCGCCTGCTGCGCCTGCCCGCCGGGATGAACAAGATTGACCTGCGCTGTCATCTGGTAATTTGGCCCCAGCCACGCTTCGCAAGCGGCATCTATCGCGGGGCTGGCAAAATACCGCATGAAGGTTTCCGGAGATTTCAGCGCCAGCTTTTGCAAAGAGTTCCAGATCCTGTCATTGCTGCCGGCTGCGGCGAAATGATCGGCACTTGCGCCGCCTGCCGCGCGCTCTTGGGCAATGATCTGCTCATAACAGGCCGTGGCCTGATCAATCGCCTCATGATCTGGGCAGGCCTGTTTCAGCACGAATACCCCGGCCCCCTGTTGCAAGACATAAGCCCATTCCGCCATCAGCACGCGCCGCTCCTCTGGCTGCGCCAGCTTGGACGACAGGGCGTTCATATCATAAAGCGGCACGTTTCGGGGGGCAGCCGCCGCATGGGGGATCGCGCCCAGATCAACCGTTTGCCCTGTCAATGCGCGGAATTCATCCAGATTGCAGCCTGCCTCATTGTAAAATCCATCAGCAAATCGGGCCAGATCAAGTGTCATGACATCACCTCCCAGTTCTGTGTCAGTCAGAAATTTAGAGGCCAATGCACTTGTCAGAGGCACAAATTCGCATCAAGAATACATCAATGACACATCGTTTCCCGATCAAGGAAATCGCGCGACAGGCGGGGCTTGGAACGGCCACGGTGGACAGGGTTCTAAACAACCGCCCCCATGTAAGCCCGCAAAGCCGCAAGCGGGTCGAAACGGCGCTGCGCGAATTGATGGTGCAAGAGGCGCAACTTGCAGCGCAGGGCAGACGGGTCTTTCTGGATGTTCTGGCCGAGGCCCCCAAACGCTTTTCGCGCGAAATTCAACGCGCGGCAGAAAGTGCCCTTTTGTCATTTCCGGCAGCCACGATCCGGGTGCGCTTTCAGTTTCACGAAATCATGTCCGAAGCAGACACACTCAATGCTCTGGAACGCATTGCAAAGCGCGGCAGCAACGGAATCTGCCTGAAGGCGCGTGACACACCCGCAGTGCGGGCCATGATCGAGGCAGTGACACAGGCAAATATCCCTGTTTTCACTCTTGTCACCGATCTGCCCGGCAGCGCGCGAAAGGGCTATTTCGGGCTGGACAATGCCAAGGCAGGGCGCATTGCGGCCTATCTGATTGCTCAAAGCCTGCCAGACGGGGCCGCTACCATCCTGACATCTCGCAGCCAAGACAGTTTCCGGGGCGAAACAGATCGCTTCACGGCCTTCCGAAACCAGATAACGGCACAAAAGCCACATGTTCAATTCATGGATGCAAGCGGCGGCGCGGGAATGACAGCGGCAACTGGCCGTTCTTTGGACAGGATGCTTGCGCAGGGCCGCCCTGTCAGCGCAGTTTACTCAATCGGTGGAGGGAATACAGCAATCTTGCGGAAACTTGCGGAGTTTCGCCAAAAGCCCATCGTCTATGTCGCGCATGATCTGGATCGCGAAAACCGCTATTTACTCGCAAATGGAACAATAAATTACATTTTGCATCATGACTTATCGCAAGACATGCGCAAGCTGTTTCAAATGGCATGCGATCTTTCTTCAAACCCTACAGGGCCAGAATGCGCGCAATCCAGCGATATACAGATTATCACCCCCTATAATCTTTAAAACGGCCCATCGGGAGAACATGCATTTATTCGTCCCAAGCCCGCTGCAAAAGTAAAATCGGCTTTGACGTATATCAATGCGTTTTCGTCAGTGATTCTGTAATGTCGCATTTGTCTCAATTCATGTTGACCGGGAGAAACAGCATGTCAGACAAAAAGCAGATTACACATCCGATCTCGGATTTCTGGCCTCAGCTTTTCGAGCCGTTTCGCCATATGGGTACACGGCTGGCCGAATGGATCGCACCCGCGGCCGAAGCATCATCCGACAACGCCGCCTACCGTATCACACTAGAAGTGCCGGGCGTATCCGAGGATGATATCGAAGTGAATATCGATGGTGGAGTTGCCAATGTCAGGGGCGAGAAAAAGACCGCACGCGAAGATAAGGGCGATACCTGGTTTTTCAGCGAGCGGCGCTATGGGGCATTCTCGCGCAGTTTCCGCCTACCGGAGGATGCAAATGCAGATGCCGTGAAAGCCGAGATGAAAGATGGCGTGCTCTCCATCACAGTGCCGCGCAAGGCCCCAGCCAAATCAACCTCCAAGCGCGTTCCGATAGGGCGCGGCTGACGGTATGCAACCGGGGGGCATGCGCCCAAGGCCCGCAGTCAGAACCTGCGGCGCACCTGTTGGGGGCGCGCGGGCAAACTAAGCCGCGCGTCGTTGCGGTTGCGCTGCGCCACCAGCTTGCCCTTGGAAATCACCGCCAGCCGATCTGGGCGCAGGCGCAAAGCCTCGGTTGGGCTACCAGCATCCAGCACCACCAGAGAGGCCGTGCAGCCCGGCTGAAGGCCGTAACCATCCAGCCCCATGATGGCGGCGTTATCCTGTGTGACCATCTCGAAGCAGCGCGCGATTTCATCAGGATGGGTCATTTGCGCGACATGCAGCCCCATGAAGGCCACATCCAGCATATCCGCCGTGCCAAGGCTATACCACGGGTCTAGCACGCAATCTTGGCCCCAGCCCACGCGGATACCCAGCGCTTGCATTTCCTTCACGCGGGTCAGGCCCCGGCGCTTGGGGTAGCTGTCATGGCGGCCCTGAAGGGTGATATTGATCAGTGGGTTGGGAATGGCAGCAAGGCCGGATTCGGCAATCAGCGGCAGCAGTTTCGAGACATAGTAATTATCCATCGAATGCATGGATGTCAGATGGCTGCCTGCCGCGCGCCCGCCCAGCCCGTGACGCGTGACCTCGCGCGCAAGGGTTTCAACGTGGCGGCTATGGGGGTCGTCGGTTTCGTCGCAATGCAGGTCTATGGGCAAGCCGCGCTCTGCGGCGATGCGACACAGATCGCGCACGCTCTCTGCGCCCTCGTCCATGGTGCGTTCAAAATGCGGGATACCGCCCACCACATCCACGCCCATATCCAACGCGCGCAGCAGATTGGCCCGGCCTGTGGCGCTGCGATAAAGGCCATCTTGGGGAAAGGCCACAAGCTGCAAATCGAGGTAAGGGGCCACACGGCGCTTGACCTCCAGCATGGCCTCGACCCCGCGCAAATGATCGGGGGTTGTATCCACATGGGTGCGGATGGCCAGAAGCCCCATGCTGACAGCCCAATCGCAATAGCGTAAGCCGCGTGCGACCATATCCTCCACAGTGGCAATATCGCGCAATTCGCCCCACAGGCTGATCCCCTCCAGCAACGTGCCAGAAGCATTTACACGCGGCGTGCCGTAAGAGAGTGTCGCATCCATATGGAAATGCGGATCGACAAAGGGCGGCGCGACCAGATCGCCTGTGGCCTCTATCACTTGCCCTGCCTGCGCGTCCAACTGCCCGACGGCCGCAATGCGCCCGGCTGTTATGCCAATATCAGCCACGCGCCCATCGGGCAGCGTGCCCCCCTTGACCAGCAGATCAAACATCACCGTTCCCCTTTGTTATACGGAACCATCAGCGCAGCAGGCACTTCGGCCCGGCGCGACATGATGACAAGCGCCACGATCGACAGGATGAAGGGCAGCGCCAGAAATAGCTGATAAGGCAGCACCGCGCCCAGTTCTGTCTGTTGCAAGCGCACCTGCCCGGCGTCAAAGGCTGCAAACAATACCGCGCCCAGCACCGCCTTGCCGGGCCGCCACGCGCCAAAAACCACAAGCGCAATGCAAATCCAGCCGCGCCCGTTAACCATATCGAAGAAGAAAGACGAAAAGGCCGAAAGCGTTAGAAACGCGCCCCCAACAGCCATGAAGCCCGAACCCACGACAACCGCCCCCATGCGCAGCCCCGTAACCGACAGGCCCTGTGCGGCAGCGGCGGCGGGGTTTTCCCCCACAGCGCGCACCGCCAGCCCCAAGGGCGTGCGATAAAGCACCACCCCCACCACCAGCGCCAGCCCGAAGGCCGCATAGGTCAGCGCTGTCTGGGTAAACAGTGCAGGCCCGAAAAACGGGATATCCGACAAGATGGGCACGGGCAAAGGCTGAAACGGATCAATCCGCGGCGGGCTTGTCACCTGCGGCAGCGCCAGCCTGTAGGCGAAATAGGCCGTGGCCGTGGCCAATAGCGTAACCCCAAGGCCCACCACATGTTGCGACAGGCCAAAGGGCACTGTCAGCGTAGCATGCAGCAGGCCAAACACCATGCCAGAGGCAAAGGCCACCGCCACACCGCCCCAAAGCGGCAGGCCCAGATACACGGCAAACCAGCCCGTAAAGGCCCCCATCACCATGATCCCTTCAATGCCCAGATTAAGGACGCCCGCGCGCTCGCAGAGCAACTCTCCCAATGTGGCGAAGATAAGCGGCGAAGCGATGCGGATTGCCGCCGCCCAGAAACTGGCCGAAATCAGGATTTCCCAAAGCGCCATCATTTCCATACCACCCTGTAGCGCGACAGGCCCAGCGCCAACACCATGAACAACAGTGCCACTGCCAGCAAGATATCGGCCAGATAGGTGGGCACACCTGCCGCGCGGCTCATACTGTCAGCGCCCACGAATATGCCCGCCACAAACAATGCGGCCACCACCACCCCCAAAGGGTGCAGCAGGGCCAGCATCGCCACTATAATCCCGGTATAGCCAAAGCCCGGCGAGAGATCGCGCGTCAGATGGCCTTTCAGGCCCGCGACCTCGGAAAACCCGGCCAGCGCGGCCAGCCCGCCCGATAAAAGCGCCGTTTTCACAAGCACCGAATTGACAGGAATACCCGCAAACCGCGCGGCGCGGGCATTTTGCCCCACCGCCCGGATTTCATAGCCCAGCACCGTGCGCGCCTGCATCAGCCAGACCAGCACCGCCGCGATAAGTGCAAGGCCAAAGCCCCAATGCAGCCGCAACCCTTCCACCATGCGCGGCAAGCGCAAATCGCGGTCAACAGGGGTGGATTTTGGCCAGCCCATGCCCATCGGGTCTTTCAACGGCCCTTCCACCAGCCAGCTGACGAATAGCAGCATCACGAAATTGAACAAAAGGGTTGTGACCACCTCATCCACGCCAAAGCGGGTTTTCAGCAACACTGGCCCCAGCAGCACCAGCGCGCCCGCAGCCACCGCGCCCAGCGCCATCAGCGGCAGTTGCAACCAGACCACGCCCCAAGCACTTGTTCCAATGACAACCGTCATCACCGCGCCCGCATAAAGCTGCGCTTCGGCCCCGATATTCCACAGCTTGGCCCGAAAGGCCACGGCCACGGCTAGCCCGGTAAAAATAAGCGGTGTGGCGCGGTTCAGCGTTTCCAGAATCGCAAGGCGCGAGCCTGTCGCCCCCTTCACGATCAGGCCCAGGGTTGCAAACGGCTCTGCCCCCGCCACCCAAGACAGCACAGAGGCCACCAGCACCGTGGCCACGATTGCCAGCGCCGGAAACCCGTAGCGGCGCAGGGATGAGGGGTTTGGGATCGCCTCAAGCCGCATCGAAAAGGCCCTCTCCGGCCATCATCAGGCCCAGTTCCGCCACGCTTGCCCCCCCGCGGGGGATGGGCGGCGACAGCCGGCCTTCCGAGATGACATGGATCACATCAGAAAGCTGCAACACCTCGTCCAGATCCTCGGAAATCAGCAAAACCGCCGCGCCACGATCACGCGCGGCGATAAGTTGGGAATGCACATAGGTGATGGCCCCGATATCAAGGCCCCGCACCGGCTGATTGGCCAGCACCACGCGCGGCGCGCCTTCCAGCACGCGCCCCAGGATCAGCTTTTGCATATTGCCGCCCGACAAGAGGCGGATGGGGGTTTCCGGGCCGGGGCAACGGACATCATATTTTGCGATTATCGCTGACGCATGGGCACGCGCCGCGCCCCAGTTCATCCAGAACCCACGAGTGGAAAACGGGGCCATGCGCCGGGTTTCCAGCACGGTATTTTCGGCAAGGGTGAAATCGGCAATCGTTCCAGCCTTGTGCCTGTCTTCGGGAATGCGCCCAATGCCGCAAGCCAGCGCGGCGGCAGGTGTCCAGGGCCGGGGGGCGGGAGTGCCCGCAATCTCCAACTGGCCAGAATGAGGGGCCAAAAGGCCCGATATCACATCCGACAAGGCCGCCTGCCCGTTGCCCGACACACCCGCAATCCCGGTAATCTGGCCTGCATAAAGCGCCAGATTGGCCGCTTTCAACCCTGCTGCGCCTTCGGCATCGGGTGTGCGCACGGCGCGCAGGCGCAGCAATGCGGGGCCGGGCTGGCCGGGGGCAATGGCGGGGCGCTGCACTTCGGCCCCCACCATCATCGCGGCCAGATCGGCGGGGTTTGTGCCAGCGGTTTCAACGCTGCCCACCAATTTGCCATGGCGCAGCACCACGCAGCGATTGGCAATGGCCATAACCTCATGCAGCTTGTGGCTAATGAAGATAACCGACAGCCCGCGCGCCACCATCCGGCGCAATGTGGCAAACAGGGCCTCGGCCTCTTGCGGGGTTAAAACGGCGGTGGGTTCGTCCAGAATAAGCACCCGCGCATCACGGTAGAGCGCTTTCAATATCTCTACCCGCTGGCGCTGGCCCACACCCAACTGGCCCACCCGTGCATCGGGATCAACCGCCAGCCCAAAATCTTGCGACAGGGCGCGGATTTTATCCCGCGCCGCCCCCAACCCCAGCGACAGCGACAACAGTGGCCTGGTGCCAGAACAATATTCTCCAGCACACTCAGATGATCTGCCAGCGTGAAATGCTGGTGCAC
>JAIUNA010000033.1 GCA_022565265.1 Roseinatronobacter sp.
CGGTCGATGGCCCGCCAGAATAGCCTCGAACCCCAGTTGAGAGCAGACAGTATAAACCGCAACAGCCCCCTCCAGCAAATCCCAGCTGGAGACCGGATCATGAAGTAGCGTAATACGCCCGGCCTTCGCATCTGCTGCGCTGTAATGCCCGGCCCGGTGGCCTGCTTGGGTTTCAGGGTGGGTGCGGATCACAATCGGGCTTTCAGGGAAATCAGCGCAGGCGCGCGCAAGCATGGTTTGGAAGATATCGCTCGCCAATGGCCCCGACATCCCACCATGGCGCAAGGACGCATCCCCGCGCGTCTGATCTATCACCAACACATAGCCGGGGGCGGGTGGGGGCAGATCGGGTGCGAAGGCCGCGTATTTTGTCAGCCGCCCCGCGCGCATCCGCGCAATCCCAAGGCGGGCGCGCGCCAGAAGATCAGGATCATCCAGCCTATGGCTGGCCAACAGTGTTTCCAGATCAGAGGGCTGTGCGGGATTGTAGTGAATGCCGCTATGATCCAGCAACAGCCCCAATGTCGGCTCTCCGGCCCGGCCCGGAAAGAGCGAACGCAAAAACGCATCTTCCAGACGTATAAGCCCCGCGCCGCTGCGCGCGCTTACCCATGCGCCGCGCGCTGCGCGCTTGGCATGGCCCCAGACTGCAATCTTGTCATCCGGGTTGGGCCAACCAAAGCGTAGCGCGCGGCCTGACAGTGCCAGAATGCGCCGAATACGCCGCGCTTGCTGCGATGGCCCTAGCAGCCCGCCGGAAAACGCATAGATCGTGTCGCGCTTTTCAGGCTGCATGCTTGCGGCGTTAGTTGCTTGTTGCAGCGTTGCGTACTGAATTGGCCGCAGCCAGATTGCCTGTCAACGTCGCGATCTGCCGCGCCCAAAGCACTGCCTTTGCTTCTGTCACAAAAATCGTATCGCCATCGCGGATCTTGAAATCACGTGCATTGAACATGCCTGTCGGCGCTGTCAGATCCAGCACATAGACAAAGCGCACATCAGTTACAAACTGCCCGATCCCCAGAATCTCGGTAGCGATTTCTGGCCGTTCATCGCGGAAAATGAAAACACCGGTCGGATCGGCACGTAGCGGGTTTAGCCCACCTACCATGGCCAGCGCGTCAATGGCGGAAATCTGGCGGGAATCGAATGTCATGCGATTGGTCGCGCCCGTTGCCCCCAATACCGAAAAGGCACGTTGATCGGCGCGCACAAGCACTCTGTCACCGGGGCGAAGCGCAATATCCAGTGATGAGTCGGAATAGATATCTTGCAGCCATGCGGTATCTTGGCGATTGCCGCGCGTGATCAATACTTGCGCTGTTTCTAGGGGAATATTTACCCCACTTGCCGAGGCAATCAGAGAACTCAGCCGATTATTGGCGCGCGTGATGGGATAAACCCCTTGTGCATTTACCCCGCCTGCAATCGAAACTGTCGCCCCATCGCCTTGCTGGCGGATCACCACAACTTGTGGATCGGGGGTTTGTTCGTCCAGAGATTGGGTCAGCAGACGGCGGAGCGCATCCGGGCTTTGTCCGGCTGCGCGCACGCGGCCTGCATAGGGCACAAAAATAAAGCCCGCATCATCCACCTGCAAATCGGTCAGAACCGCGTTATTTGTACCTGTGGGCGCAAGTAGCCCCTCTGGCACATTCTCGAACACATTGATCGCAACCAGATCGCCGGGGCGGATTGTATCCCCCCCCATAAGCGCGCCAGAGCGCAACGCATGGCTGAACCCAAGCGCATCAGGGCGCGCAGCGGCTTGGGATACGCGTTTATTGATCATGATGATATGCGCATCCCCAGAGCGCAGGACAGAGCCTTCAAATATCTCGCGTTTTGTTGGCCCATCGCGCGGAACGGCGCAGGAGGCCACAATAAGCGCAGCGCAAAAGAGGGCCAGAATCCGGCCTGCGGCAAAAGATGGTATGGTCACTGCTCGTGCTCCTTTGGGAGGTTAAACCTCTCTTTGGTGCTACATTACAACTTTTGTTACATTTGGCCAAGCAGGAATGCGTTTGCCTTAGCGCACCATGCGCAATTGTTGCCGTGGAGTCGCGTCACCTTGAATAAGAGCTGTATACGGGTCTTGCTCTGCCAGCATCATATCAACCAGATGTCGCATCAATTGGCGCCGCCCCCCCAAAGAATAGTATCCGCCCGGCACTTGAGATGTTTCCAGCAGGAAATGCCGATAATCCCGATAGGCGCGGGCATCTGGCCGATTGGGGCGCGCAAAAAAGCGTTTCAGGGGTTGTTTCGAAACAAATTCCGGCTTGTCATAAACCGCTTTGCCGAAAATCCGCAATGGCATGCCACGCCAGAGCACCTGTTGGGCGGCCGTGGAATTGACAGTCACCGCCGAGCGCGCGTGATTGAGCAACCGCGCCAATTTGCCCCCGCGCAGGTAATGCACGCGTCCATGCAAAGCGTGTTTTTCCGTCAGGTTGCGGATTGTCTGGCGAATGGGCGCGCGGCCATCTTCCAGCGGATGTGCCTTTATCACCAGATGATGATGCAGCGGTGCCCCTTCGGCAAAGCCCGAAAACACCTTTTCCAAAAATTGCACCTGAGATGTGAAGGGGCTATGGGCGCGAAAACTGCTGTCATGTTCCAGCTGTAAAAGCACCAGATGATAGGGAAAACCGCCATTGCGCACGCGCCAGCTTGCAATCCGGCGTTCCAGCGAATGCCACGGCATCAACCCCAGACGCTTTAGATAGAGATGGAATTCCTGCCCCACTGTCATCTCTCGATGCGGGCGGAAATTGCGGTAGCGCTGATTGAAGGCCATGACAAAGAAATGATACAGCGCGCCATAGAAGATATGCTGGCGCATATCGCCCCAATGCGCGGGCGGATCGGGCAATTCCAGATCATATTTCGCCAAGGCTGCGCGCATTTCGGGCAGTTCAATCTGCATCAGGCGGGAATGGCCGTTTGATCCCTCACGCTCATATGTTACCCAATAGGGGCGCAGATAGCCCTCTTCAAAGACATGGATCACAAGCCCTAACTCGCGTGCGATTGCGATGGCTTGGGCATGGATGGGACGGATATCGCCATAAAGCGCGATATCGGTGATTTCATGCTGTGCCACGATGTCGCGAAATCTGGTTGGCCACGCCTCTGGCCCCTCGGTAAACGGAATATAGCGCGATTTGTCGCGCCAGAATACCGCATCTCCCTGATTGAAACCAACACGCCACACTTGCGCGCCCGCGGCCTGTAAGCCGCGCGCAAGTTGGTTGAAAAACCAGCCATGCGGCCCTTGCAGGAACAAAAAGTTCCTATCGGCGCCTGTATTCTGCATTGCCAATGCCCTAAACGATTCTGCTCTTGATATGCTTTTTTGAATGAGATGTGGTAAACACACCCGTTTTGAATTGTCATCATAATGATTAACAAATGCGGTGGATTTGTGGCGTGCTTGCCAAGGGCTGGCAGGCAGGCTAGCTCTGGCGCAGAAGTGGCAGGCGAAAAGGGGCGGCGATGTTTACGGGCATTATTACAGATATCGGGGTAGTACATAGCCTGACGCAGGAAGGTGATCTGCGCGCGCGTATTGGCACGGGCTATGATATGGCATCGGTGGATATGGGCGCGTCCATTGCCTCTGATGGGGTATGCCTGACAGTGGTGGCCAAAGGGCCGGATTGGTACGAGGTGCAGGTCTCTGCCGAAACGGTTTCAAAAACCAATCTGGGGAGCTGGCAGGTGGGCCGGCGGGTCAATCTGGAACGCGCGCTGAAACTGGGGGATGAGTTGGGCGGCCATATTGTGTCTGGCCATGTGGATGGCGTGGCAGAGGTGGTGGGGCTGGTGCAAGAGGGCGACAGCACACGCCTGCGCTTTCGCGCGCCCGATGCGCTGGCGGGGTTTATCGCGCCAAAAGGCTCGGTCGCGCTCAATGGTACATCCTTGACGGTAAATGACGTTGAGGGTGCGGAATTTGGCGTGAACCTTATTCCTCATACGAAGCAGGTCACAAACTGGGACGAAACAGCGCTTGGCGACAGGATCAATCTGGAGATTGACACTTTGGCGCGCTATGTTGCGCGGCTGCGCGACTGGGAGCGCCATCTGTCGGCGGGATGATGGACAAAGCCCCCCGTGCCGCGCTAGGCTGGCGCGAAACGGGGGCCGCGCATGTCTGACACATTTGAGACAGATGATTCAATCGGCGCCCGGCTTGCAGCCGAGGCGCTGATCGTGGACGTGGAGGGCTTTGAAGGCCCGCTTGATCTGTTGCTTACCCTGTCACGCACGCAAAAGGTGGATTTGCGGCGCATTTCGGTTCTGGAATTGGCCGAGCAATATCTGGTTTTTGTGGAGAAAGCGCGCGCGCTGCGCATAGAACTGGCCGCAGATTATCTGGTGATGGCCGCGTGGCTCGCCTATCTGAAATCGCGCCTGCTGCTGCCGCCAGACCCAACCGAGGAAGGGCCGACAGGGGCGGAACTGGCAGCGCATCTGGCCTTTCAGTTGGAGCGCCTGCAAGCCATGCGGGAGGCCGCCGCCCGCCTGATGGGGCGTGACCAGAAAGGGCGCGATTTCTTCGCGCGCGGCGCGCCGCAAGCGCTGGCCGTGGCCCGCAAGACAGTGTTCGAGGCCAGTTTGATAGATATGATGCGCGCCTATGCGCGGCTGCGCACGCGCGATGAATTTCGCCCCTATGCGTTTGACCGTTCGGATATCTACCCTTACGAAGTGGCGCTGGAGCGGTTGATGGCCATGGTTCCCGGCGCGGTGGATTGGACAAGCCTGCAAACCTATTTGCCCGAAGGCTGGCGCGGTGCACCTGCGCGCAAACGCTCTGCCATCGCCTCTACCTTTGCGGCCACACTGGAACTGGCCAAACAGGGCCAGATCGAATTGCGCCAAACCGACACTTTCGCGCCATTGCATTTGCGCCGCAGATCTGGGCTATGACGCCAATATGACCGAACAAAGCCAAGCCCCCACCCGCAGCCCCGACAGCCCAAGCTTGTTTGCCGCGCCCCCCATCGCGGAACAGGAACGCATGGTGGAAGCGATCCTTTTTGCCTGCTCAGAGCCGCTGAGCCTTGCCCAGATCAGCGCGCGTCTGCCGCAGGGGTGCGATGCCGCCGAGGCGCTGGCGCATCTGCGCTCGCGCTATGCCGGGCGCGGTGTCAATCTGCTGCGTATTGGCGATAGCTACGCGCTGCGCACAGCCCCCGATCTGGGTTGGCTGATGCAGGCCGAGCGGGTGGAAACCCGCAAACTCTCGCGCGCGGCGATAGAAACACTTGCCATCATCGCCTATCACCAGCCTGTCACCCGCGCCGAGATTGAAGAAATTCGCGGTGTTGCCGTGTCGCGCGGGACGATTGATCAGTTGCTGGAACTGGAATGGATACGGCTGGGGCGCAGGCGCATGACACCGGGCCGCCCTGTGACATTCGGCGTGACCGAAGGCTTTTTGGATCATTTCGGGTGGGAAAGCGCACGCGATTTGCCGGGGCTGAAGGAATTGCGCGAGGCGGGGCTGCTGGACAACCGCCCACCGCCGGGACAGGCAAGTTTTCCCGCTGATGAGGATGAAGACGAAGACCCGCGTGGTCAAAGCGAGTTATTCGAGGATTGAGGCGGCATGCCCGCTTTTTTTGTGGGGGGAGTTTGAAGCCTGCCGCCCGGTAAAATGCCAAATTCCGTGCGATCTTGCGCAAACTTGTTTGCAGACCGCCTTGTTCTTGCGCCTCTAAGCACTCTGAAAGCAGGTTTTGCAGATCAATTTTTCTGGGGAATCGGCATTTATGATTTCGATATAAGTCTCAAAATCAACTGGTTGTGATCTGTCTCTAAAGTGAAATGCCATTCAGGGTTGACTTCAAGCCTTTGTCCTAGTCCACTTGTGTCATGGGGCGTGACATTCGCCACACGATGGCGGGCGCACAAACCCGTAAGCCAATCCGCACGATTGGTATTCACACAATGGAGGACATCATGAACAAACCCCTTACCGCAAGTCTTGTGGCTGCAGGTATGCTGATGGGAACAACAGCACTTGCACAAGAGACTTTCATCTCGATAGGGACAGGCGCTGTGACAGGTGTGTACTATCCTGCCGGGGGCGCCATCTGCCGCCTTGTCAACCGCGACCGCGCGGAACATGGCATTCGCTGCGGCGTGGAATCGACCGGCGGATCGATCTTCAATATCAACGCTATCCGCTCTGGCGAGTTGGAATTTGGCGTGGCGCAATCCGATTGGCAGTATCACGCGTTCAACGGAACTTCGCAATTTGAGGAAACCGGCGCCTTTGAAGATCTGCGCGCTGTCTTCTCGCTGCATCCAGAGCCGTTTACCGTTGTGGCCCGCGCCGATGCCGGGATCACCAGCTTTGATGATCTGGCTGGCAAGCGCGTCAATATCGGCAATCCCGGATCGGGCCAGCGCGGCACGATGGATGTGGTGATGGAAGCTATGGGCTGGACATTGGACACATTCGCCCAAGCAACCGAACTGCCCCCGGCAGAGCAGTCTTTGGCGCTATGTGACAATAATGTGGATGCAATCATCTATACGGTTGGCCACCCATCAGGCGCAATTCAGGAAGCGACAACCGCCTGTGATACTGTGCTGGTGAATGTGGACAATGACGCGATCCGGGCACTGGTGGAAGAGCGCCCCTATTACCGCATGGCCACAATTCCGGGCGGGATGTATCGCGGCTCGGCCGAGGATGTGACCACATTTGGTGTGGGCGCAACTTTTGTATCCTCTGCGGCAGTATCTGAAGAGGTGGTGTATCAGGTGACGCGTGCCATCTTTGAAAATCTGGATCAGTTTACCGCGCTTCATCCGGCGCTGGGAAATCTTGATCCGGCTGAAATGGCAAGTGACGGCCTGTCTGCGCCGCTGCATGACGGCGCTGCGCGTTTCTTCAGCGAAGCGGGTCTGACTGACTAAGCATAGCTTTGGGCGGGGCGCGGCCTTTCATGCTGCGCCCCGTCGCTTTGTGCATAGGCGCGGCAAGAATATACAGACAGAAAACTCAGGGAACAGTCGCATGTCATCTGTGCTGAAATCCAAAGGGGGGAAACTCTCTGATCAGGAAGTGGAAGATCTGGTCGCCAGCACGGATTCCGGGGGCCGCAACCCGGATAACCGGGCTGTGGCAGCTTTGATAGCGACTACGGCGTTTTTATGGTCGGGTTTCCAGATATGGATTGCCGATCTGCAATTCCAATGGGCGCAGCATATTCCCTATGTCCGGGTGATCGGCTCTGACATGACGCGCCCCATGCATCTGACATTTGCCCTGTTTCTGGCCTTTCTGGCCTATCCTGCGTTCAAATCCGCGCCGCGCCGCTACATCCCGTGGTATGACTGGGTGCTTGCGCTTATGGCATCTGGCTGTGCTTTTTACATATTCTGGTTCTCGCGCCAGATTTCCAGCACGGCGCGGCAAGGCCGATTGCTGACATGGGATCTGGATTGGAACATTCTTGGCTGGCAGATTGACACGATTCAGCCCCAGATCATTGTCGGCACAATCGGGCTTGTGCTGCTGCTGGAAGCGTCGCGCCGGGCCTTGGGGCCCGCACTTACAATCGTGGGCGGGCTGTTTTTGGCCTATAGCTATTTCGGCACTGGCTGGCTTATCCCGGATCTGATTGCGCATCAGGGGCGCAGTTTTACGGCGATCAGCAATACACACTGGCTCTCGACAGAAGGGGTGTTTGGCATTCCACTGGGGGTTTCCACGGCCTTTGTTTTTCTGTTTGTTCTGTTTGGCGCGCTTTTGGACAAGGCGGGCGCGGGGAATTATTTTATCAAATTGGCCTTTGCGGGCTTGGGTCATTTGCGCGGCGGGCCTGCAAAAGCGGCCGTGGTGGGATCAGGGGCAACGGGGCTGATTTCCGGCTCGTCCATTGCCAATGTGGTGACAACAGGCACATTCACCATTCCGCTTATGAAGCGTGTGGGTTTTAGCGCAGAGAAGGCGGGCGCGGTAGAGGTTTCCAGTTCTGTCAACGGCCAGATCATGCCGCCTGTGATGGGGGCTGCGGCCTTTCTGATGGTCGAATTTGTGGGGATTTCCTATATAGAGGTGATCAAGCACGCCTTCATCCCCGCCGTAATTTCCTATATCGCGCTGATTTATATCGTGCATCTGGAAGCGCTGAAAAACGGTATTCCGGCCTTGGGCACAGGGGCCAGCCTGCTGACAATGCTGTGGAAAACCGCGCTTGGCTTTGTGATTGCGGGGGCGGGGTTTTATGGAGTGATCGCGGGTATCGGCCTATTGCGCGAGGTCGCACCGGCCATTTCCGGCGCAATTATTCTGCTGGCGCTTTTGGCAGTTTATCTGTCCTGCCTATGGGTTGCGGCGGGGCGGGCCGATCTGGCACTGGACAACCCCAATGACAAGAAGATTGTCCTGCCTGTGATGCGCGAGGTCTTTCCGACCGGGCTGCATTATCTGTTGCCAATCGTCGTTCTGGTATGGTTTCTGATGGTAGAGCGGCAATCGCCCGCAAAATCCGCCTATTTCGCGGTGCTGGTGATGCTATTCATCATCCTCACCCAGCGCCCGGTCAAAGCGCTTTTGCGTGGCGAAGGGGGGCTTGCGGCAGAGTTGCGGGCGGGCATGCGCGATCTTGTGGATGGCATGGTGGCAGGGGCGCGCAACATGATCGGGATCGCGGTTGCGACAGGGGCGGCGGGCGTGATTGTTGCAACTGTCACCCGCACCCCGATTGGAACCGAATTGGCCAGCTTGGTCGAATTGCTCTCTTTGGGTAATCTGTTTCTCATGCTTCTCTTGGTGGGTCTTTTCTCGCTGGGTCTGGGGCTGGGTTTGCCGACAACCGCAAATTACATCGTTGTTTCATCATTGATGGCAACTGTTGTTGTCTCTCTGGGCGCACAAGAGGGGCTGATCATCCCGCTGATTGCGGCGCATTTGTTCGTGTTCTATTTCGGGCTGATGGCCGATGTTACCCCGCCTGTGGGTCTGGCCAGTTTCGCGGCCTCTGCTGTGTCTGGCGGTGATCCGATCAAGACGGGGTTTCAGGCGTTTTTCTACAGTTTGCGTACCTTGGCGTTGCCGTTCCTGTTTATCTATAACCCTACGCTTATCCTTTATGGTGTGGATTTGGGAACATGGGCCGGAGTGGCGCAAGCAGCATTCATTTTCGCAGTGGCAACCTTTGCGATGCTGCTTTTCGCGGCGGCTACTCAGGGCTATTTTCTCGCGCGCTCGAAATTGCATGAATCGGCAGCTTTGTTGCTCGTGGCCTTCACGCTGTTTGTGCCAAATTTCTGGCTGGATCGGTTGCAACCCGAATTTGAATCCCTGCCGGGGCTGCAATTTGAAGAAATTTTGCGCAGCGCCGATGCTGGCGATGAGTTGCGGCTGGAGATTATCGGGCCGGATTTCAATACCGGCCAGAGCCGCAGTCTGACGCTGGTGCTACCTGTTGGGGATATCGCACCAGATGCGCGCGTGGCGCAAACCGGGCTGTTTCTGATGCCAGAGCCAGACAGAATGGTTCTGGATGAGCCAGCTTTCGGTTCACCCTTCCAGCGCAATCTGGGGGATTTTGATTTCTATGGCCGCGAGCAGGTTGAACTTGTTGCGGTTCTGCGCCCGGCAGAGCGCCTGCCAGAGCAAATTTTCTATCTGCCTGCATTGCTGCTGTTGTTGGGGGTTATCCTGTTGCAGCGCCGCAGGCAGACCCAACCCGCTTTCTAGCAAGCGCGCATTCAGAACATCGCGTGCTCGCCCAGATCTGCCGTGGCTGTGCCTTGGATAAGGGCGGCATAATGGTCGCGCAGGGTATCTGTGCCAAAAGCGGGCGTGGCGCTGGCGTCATAGCGCCCCGCCTGCCCATCCCAGACAAGCATGGATTCCGTGGCATAATACCGCCCGATCCGGGCAAATTCGGCTTTTTCCGCCAGGGAATGGCTAAAGCGCCCCAGCGTGCCCAGCAGGGCGATAATTGCATCCATCAGCCCCACTGGCACATGGCGAAAGCGCGGGGGCTTGTCCAATAGCGCAAACAGCATCTCGCCTTGTGCGCGAGGTGTCAGCGCGGGGCCGGGGCCGCCAATGGGCAGAATGCGGCACTGGCGCTGGTCATTGTCCAGACAGCCAACAAGATAGCGGGCGAGATCACGGTCGCTGATTGGCGTACAGGCTGTAAGCGTACCATCGCCAAACAGCAAAAATGGCTTGCCCGCCTGCACCCGCGCCACTTGCCCAGAGAGGGATTTGAAAAATGCCGTTGGCCGCACGATAGACCATATCAAAGGCGCGGCCTGCAATTCGGCTTCAAAAGCCAATTTGGCCCGCTGAAATTCCAGATCGGGCTTTTGCACGCAAATCGCAGAGAGCAGGATGAATTCTGTTACCCCTGTTGCTATGGCAGCTCTCAGAACATGGGAATGCGCGGCATGATCTACCGCCCAGGCATCTTGCGGGCGACCACTGCGCGAGGCCATGCAAGAAAGTACCGCCCCTGCGCCAGAGGCGCGCAGTGCGTCTGCAATTGCGGCGGGATCAGAGAAATCAACGCAGATATGGGGCGCATTTTGGGGCGGGGTGCTGCCTTTGCGCAAAAGGCAGATCACGGCTTTGCCCTGCATCTGCAATTCACGCAAGACCGCGCGCCCGATTGTACCTGTTGCGCCAAGCAGAAGAACCGGGCGGGTTGTTTCATTCATGATGCGGCCAGACATAGCGAAAGGGCTGTCAGATTTCTCTGACAGTGTTGCGGCTTTTGCGGCAGGGTGCAAGGGGGCTAAAGGTGTGTCGCGCGATGCGCGCTATCTCACCCTTACAGCGCGTCTATCGCGCCATATCCCCCCGAAAAGAAACTCAGCCCCGCACCGGGCTGTGTGCTGACGCGCAGCACTTCTCCCACCACAATCGCATGATCCCCGCCCGGATAAACCGCATGGCGCGCACATTCAAACCGGGCCAGACAGCCCGGCAGCAGCGGAACCGCACCCAAACCCGCAACCAGATCAGGCAGAGCGAAATCATAGCCATTGGCCGCGAAATGCTGCGCCATCGGCAACTGGTCTGCGGCCAGAATATGTATGGCGAAATGCTCGGCCTCGGCAAAAGCTGCAAAACGGCGCGAAAACCGCCCCGGCGCCCACATCACCAAAGCAGGCTCTAGCGAGAGGGCGGCAAAGCTGTTGGCGGTAATCCCCACAGGCCCCTCAGCCGTGCGGGTTGTGACCACTGTTACCCCTGTGGCAAACCTCCCCAAAGCATCGCGGAAATCGCGCTGATGGGCGGGATCGGGGGTAAAACTTTGCTCGCTCATTATAGCCCCGTCCATATCTTGCCCCTTGTGCCAACATGTCTTGCGGCGCGACAGATAAATCGCGCGGCCCCTGTGACAAGATCAGCCATCATCCTTTTGCGTATTGGATTTGCCGAAAACCGCCTCTTGCAAGCTGGCCACATGCGCGGCCAGCCGGGGCAGGCGGCGCAGCACCTTGCGGATTTCCAGTTGCGTTTCCAGTTTTGTGGCTGGATCACCCAGAATGGTGCGCCCGGAAGGCACATTTGTATAAACCCGGCTGGCGCCCCCCACAATCACATCATCCCCGATGAAGATATTGTCATTCACTGCCACCTTGCCTGCCAAAAGCACCCGGTTGCCGATCCGGGCAGAGCCTGCAACCCCTGCCATGCCGCACATCATGCAATCTTCACCCATTTGTACATTCTGCCCGATCTGGCACACAGAATCGATCTTTGTGCCCGACCCGATCACAGTGTCACGGATTGTGCCCCTATCGATAGAGCTGTTTGCCCCCAGTTCCACATCATCGCCAATTCGCACCGCGCCAAGCGACTGGATGCGGTGCCAGCGTTGCGCGCGCAACTGACGCTCGCCCGATAAAGTGGCGCGCACATCTTCTGCGCCCGATGCCTCTGGCGTCACAAAGCTGAACCCGCACCCCCCCACCACCGCATTGGGCTGCCCGATATAGCGATCCCCGATCACGCAGCGCGCCCCAACCCGCGCGCCTGCATGCAAGATCACATCTGCCCCGATCACCACATCCTCGGCCACTGTCACATTGGGCGCAATCCGCGCCCCAGCGCCAATGCGCGCCCGCGCGCCGATGCTGCTAAAGGGGCCAATCTGCGCGCCTGCGCCAATTTCGGCGCTGGGGTGGATATAGGCTTGGGGGTGGATACCATCGCCAAAGTCATATCCGGGATCAAGCAATTCACAGACCCCGGCCATGGCCCAGCGCGGGCGCGGTGCGAATATCGCAGCTTCCAACCCAAGCGCGCGCCAATCCGCCCCGGCCCATAGGATGGCCGCGCGGGCCTGTCCTTTGGCGAGGGTGGCGGCATATTTGGGCGTTGTGGCCATGGCCAGCGCGTCAGGGCCTGCGCTGGCTGGCTCTGCGGCATGGGTGATGGTCAGATCAAGCGCGCCTTCGGCCTGAAGGCCCAGCGCGCGCGCGATATCGGCAATCGTATGGGGCATGGTGCTATCCCTGTTGCGGCTTGGCCTTTGTCATAGCGAAAGGCGGCGGCGGGGGCCAGCCCCGGCAGTGGGGCTTGAACTGAGGCCGCTTTCCTGACAGGAGATTTGCAAAGACAAGGAACAACCCGATGCCCGATAAACCCGCAAAACCCGACCGCCCCAAGCGCCCGCAACAGATTTATACATTGCTGGTGGAACTGGGCCGCACGGATGATGATGATCTGCCCAAAGGCGCAACAGGGGCCGCACTTTTGGTTTATGCCAGCGGTGTGGATGAGGCAGAGGCCGTGCGCGAAACCGTGGCTGTGCTGAAAACCGCAGATGTCGCGCCGCTGAACGTCACCAGTTACGGCACATTGGAAGAACGGCTTGAGGCCGGTGATACAATCCCGCAGGAAGAGCGCGATCTTATGGCGCGCGCCTTGGCCGAGAATGCAGTGATCGTGGCGCAAAAAACATGGTTCACCGATGAGGCAGAGGATGACTGAGCCTGTCTGCCCTGTTGCACTTACGCGCGATCTGATCCGCTGCCCCTCTGTCACGCCGCAAGAGGGCGGTGCGCTGGTGCTGTTGGAAGGGGTGCTTGGCCGCGCGGGGTTTGAGTGTGTGCGCGTGGATCGTAACGGTACGCCAAATCTCTTTGCGCGCTGGGGGGCCAAGGGCCATCCGCGCAGTTTTGGCTTTAACGGGCATACAGATGTTGTGCCCTTGGGCAATCCCGCAGATTGGACACGCGGGCCTTTCGAGGGCGAACTGGCAGAGGGCCGTATCTGGGGGCGCGGGGCCTGTGACATGAAATCGGGGGTTGCGGCCTTTGCGGCGGCGGCAGTCGATTTCGTGCGTGATACCCCGCCCGATGGGGCTGTGATCCTTGCGATTACGGGGGATGAAGAAGGGCCGGGCCATGACGGCACAATTGCCATACTGGATTGGATGGAGGCTCAGGGCGAGGCCATGACCGCCTGTCTGGTGGGAGAGCCAACCTGCCCCGACCGCATGGGCGAGATGATCAAGATCGGGCGGCGCGGATCATTGACAGCGCATGTTGTGGCAAGGGGTGTGCAGGGCCATGCGGCCTATCCGCACCGTGCGAAAAACCCTCTGCCTGTGCTTGTGGCCTATCTGGATGCAATCGCGCGCCATAGCCTCGATCAGGGCAGCGCGCATTTTGACCCCTCGACACTGGCCCTTACCACGATTGATGTGGGCAATCCGGCCTCGAATGTCATTCCGGCCCGTGCCAAGGCCACGCTGAATATCCGCTTCAATGATCTGCATAGCGGGGCAAGCCTGTCAGACTGGCTGCGCGATCAAGCCGCCCGTCACAGCGCGGGCAGCGGTGTTGCGCTTGATCTGGAAATAATCATCTCTGGCGAAAGCTTTCTGACACCGCCGGGGCCATTGGTGGATCTTGTCGCGCAAGCGATAGAGGCGGAATGCGCGATCACGCCTGTTCTGTCCACCTCTGGCGGCACATCGGATGCGCGGTTTGTGAAAGATCATTGCCCGGTGGTCGAATTTGGCCTTGTGGGCAAATCCATGCATCAGGTGGATGAATATGCGGAGCTTGCCGATATTCACAAATTGAAGGCCGTTTACGCCCGCATTCTAAGGCAGTATTTCGCATGAACCTGCACGTGGAACTGACAGATGATCTGGCGCTATGCCACGCATTGCGCCGGATTGTATTCATAGAGGAACAAAACGTGCCAGAGGCCGAAGAGATAGATGGGCGCGACGCGGGCGCGCTGCATCTTCTGGCGCGGCTGGATGGGCAGCCTGTGGGCTGTGCGCGCGTGCTGGTTATGGGCGATACCGGCAAGATCGGGCGCGTTTGCGTGTTGCCAGACTATCGCGGGCAAGGGATTGGTGTTGCGCTGATCCAGAGCGCGCTAGACGTGTTGCGCGCGCAACCGGGTGTGATGCGCGCGAAGCTCGGTTCCCAAACCCATGCGATCGGGTTTTACGAGAAACTGGGCTTTACGGCCCAAGGGCCGGAATATCTGGATGCCGGGATTGCCCATCGTGACATGGTACGGGACGTCACGAATTGAGCGTGACGCAGCCTGTCGCTCATGCTAGGGGCAGGGCATGACACGCATAATTCTGCACCTCCTTTCCTTGTGCGGCCAATTGGCCCCATGCCCTGATCTTCCCATCTACTGGAGCCAGCCATGAAACAGCTTCCTTCGCTGGATGATCTGCGCCAATGGCTGGGAGAGAATCCCGGTTCAACGCGGCGGGATGTGGCCAAGGCTTTCGGGATCAAAGGCAGTGCCAAGATTGATCTCAAGGCCCTGCTGCGCGATCTGGAAGAGGAGGGCATGCTGGCCCCCCGCCGTAGCGCGCGCGCAAGCGGCGGTTTGCCGCCTGTCACCGTGCTCGAAGTGCTGGCCCCCGATGCAGAAGGCGATCTTTTTGCCCGCGCTGTTGAATGGCGCGGTGATGGTGCGGCCCCTGTTATCCTGATGATCACCCAGCCCGGTGATCCGGCCTTAGGGCAGGGCGACAGGGTGCTGGCAAAGCTCTCGGAAATTCGCGGCCCCGATTACGATTATCAGGCCCGCGTGATCCGCAAGCTTGGCGCAAATCCTAGCCGGATTTTGGGCATTTTCCGCAAGGAAACCCAAGGCGGGCGGATTGTGCCGATTGACAAGGGCGCAGACAAGTTCTGGACAGTGACAGAGACAGGCGGGGCGCTGGATGGCGAATTGGTGCATGCCGAACCTGTGGGCAAATCCCGCTTCGGCCCCATGCGCGCCAAGATCCTTGAGCGCCTGGGTGATCCGACAGCGCCCAAAGCTGTGTCTTTGATTGCCATTCACCAGCATGGCATTCGCGATGCTTTCCCCGATGCCGTGATTGCAGAGGCCGATGGCGCCGGGCCAGTGGTGGAAAAAGGCAGGCGCGATTTGCGCGCGATGGCGCTGATGACGATCGACCCATGGGATGCGCGCGACCATGATGATGCGATTTATGCCGAGGCCGATACAGACCCAGAAAACCCCGGCGGATTTATCCTTTGGGTAGCGATTGCCGATGTGGCGGCTTATGTGCGCCCAAATTCGGAATTGGACAGAGAGGCGCGCAGGCGCGGCAATTCCACCTATTTTCCGGATCGCGTTGTGCCCATGCTGCCCGATATCCTGTCGGGCGATTTGTGTTCGCTGCATGAAGGGGTAGATCGCCCCTGTATCGCGCTGCGCATGGTCATAGATGCCGCTGGCAACAAGCGCGCGCATGAGTTTTACCGCGCGATGATGTGTTCCAAAGCCTCTCTCACCTATGAACAGGCACAAGCGGCAGATGATGGCACGCTGGACGAGGTGACGGCCCCGCTTGCACAGGCACTGGCCGATCTTTTTGCCGCCTACCGCGCATTGGCAACCGCGCGCGCGCGCCGCCAGCCGCTGGATCTGGATTTGCCAGAGCGTCAGATCATCCTGTCAGATGAAGGGCGCGTGACCTCGGTGGCCTTCAAAGAGCGGTTTGATGCACATAGGCTGGTCGAGGAATTCATGGTGCTGGCCAATGTGGCCGCTGCCGAGACATTGCGCGAAAAGGGCAGTGCGCTTTTATACCGCGTGCATGAAGAGCCAAGCGTGGAAAAAATGGATGCCTTGCGCGAATTGGCGCGGGAATCGGGCTTTGCGCTGGCCAAGGGCCAAGTGCTGATGACGCGCCATTTCAACCAGTTGCTCAAGCAGGCAGAGGGCACGGAATTTGACGAATTGATCAATATGGCCACGCTGCGATCCATGACGCAGGCCTATTATGCGGCGCAGAATTTCGGGCATTTCGGGCTGGCTTTGCGCGAATATGCGCATTTCACCTCGCCCATCCGGCGCTATGCCGATCTGATCGTGCATCGCGGCCTGATTTCTGCGCATGGATGGGGGGCAGATGGGCTAAGCCCTTGGGATATTGAACATCTGGATGAAACCGCCAAAGCCATCTCAGAGGCAGAGCGCCGTTCCATGGCCGCAGAGCGTGATACGGCAGATCGCTATCTGGCCGCCTATCTGGCCGATAGGGTGGGCGCGGAATTTACCGGGCGCGTTTCTGGCGTGGCGCGGTTTGGGGTGTTTGTGAAGTTGGATGAAACCGGGGCGGATGGCTTGATTCCGATCCGGGCCATCGGGGATGAATATTTCCGCCACGACCCAGAGGCGCAAATGCTGGAGGGCGAGCGCACAGGTTTTCGCATTGTGCTTGGCCAGCGCGTGAAGGTTAAACTGGCAGAGGCAGAGCCTGTAACCGGCGGGATTGCGCTGGAATTGCTGGAAGTCGAGGGCGAAGCACCCGCGCGCGGGTCTGGCAAGCGCGGGCGCGGCGCGCCGCGCGGGCGCGCTGCGGGCAAGGCGCGTGCGGGGGTGGCAAAGGCCAAGAAAAAGCTCAAGCGCCAACGGGGTTAGGCTGCGCCGCCTGAGGGATGCACATAGAGACAGATCGAAGCAGGTATCGCGTCTGCTCTGATAGAGTGCAGAGCGCGCTGTCATAAGGAAAGCTGGCCCATATCGGGAGAGCGCCTATTAGGGAAGAGCAGCTCTTAACAGATGTGAACATTGAGTGAACATTTGGCTTGACGCCGTTGCGGCAAGCGATATGTCTGGCGGTATGTCTGCGACCGTCACACCCCCTGTTCTTGTCTGGTTCAAGCGCGATCTGCGAATTGCAGATCATCCTGCTTTGGCGCTCGCCGGGCCATATATCTTGCCGCTTTATATCATCGAACCGGAGTATTGGGCACTGCCCGACACTTCCGCGCGCCAATGGGCGTTTACGGCAGAAGCGCTGGACAGCCTACGCGCCGATCTGGCAGCGCTTGGCCAACCCCTGATCCTGCGCAAGGGAGAGGCCGTGGCGGAGCTTGCGCGCCTGTGCAAGACGCTTGGGATAACGCGCATAATCAGCCATGAAGAAACCGGCAATGCCTGGACATATGCGCGCGACAAGCGCGTGGGCGCTTGGGCGCGGGAACATGGCATTGACTGGCAGGAAGTGCCGCAATCGGGGGTTGTGCGGCGTCTGGAAAACCGCGATGGCTGGCAGAGCTTGCGCAACCGCTTCATGCGCCAACCGCTTGCGTCAACTCCGCAAATTCTGGCCCCCTTGGCGCGCGATATCTCCAGCCTGGAGCGGTTGCCCGATGCCCGCGCCTTTCGGCTTGCGCCCGATCCGTGCCCCCACCGGCAAACGGGGCAGCGCCGCGCGGCCATGCAGGCTCTGGACAGCTTTCTTGCGACACGCGGCGCGCGCTACCGGGTGGCCATGTCTTCGCCGCTTACGGCAGAGCGCGCCTGTTCGCGCCTCTCGCCCTATCTGGCCCTTGGTGTGCTGTCAGTTCGGCAAGTGGAAGCCGCGCGCAGCGCGGCACGCGCCGCCCATCCCGGCGCCCCCGATTGGGCGGGGGCGCTGAACAGTTTTGCCAAGCGTTTGGCATGGCGCGATCACTTCATCCAAAAGCTGGAAGATGAACCCGCGCTGGAATGGCGCTGCCTGCACCCCGCGCATGAATCCCTGCGACCGCGCGAAAGTGACAGCGCCCGTTTGCGTGCATGGGAGTTGGGGGAAACCGGAGTCCCCTTTGTTGATGCCTGCATGCGCTATCTGCGCGCGACAGGTTGGTTAAATTTCCGCATGCGCGCCATGCTGATGTCTTTTGCAAGCTATCACCTGTGGCTGGATTGGCGCGCCACTGGCCCGATTTTGGCGCAGCTTTTCACCGATTACGAGCCGGGGATTCACTGGTCACAGGTGCAAATGCAATCGGGTACAACCGGGATCAACACGATCCGCATGTATAACCCCGTCAAGCAGGGGCAGGATCAAGACCCCGATGGGCAATTCATCCGCAAATGGCTGCCGGAACTTGCGCATGTGCCCGGCCCTTATC
>JAIUNA010000034.1 GCA_022565265.1 Roseinatronobacter sp.
GATTGACGGCGTTGATGACGGAAGGCGTTTGCCGCCTGCATCGGTGTGTGGGGCGTTGAGTTCGGGCCGGGCGGGGGCGCAAGAATGCACGCTGTCGTGATGGCCCCGGCGCCTTCATTCTCGCCCCAGATGATGCGACGAAGCGCCACGCGAGAAAGGTTTGTTTTTCGTACAGCTTTGACATAGGTCAATGCCGCAAGGAAGGGCGGGCTTTAGCTTCTGACGGAACAGGCGTGGGGCTTTGCTTTTGTCCAAATCGCCAGTAAAAGCATCGTTATACCCAGCATGACTGCGAGGGAGAGGGTTTTGGACTATATTGCTGCGCTCGATACGGCTTTGAACCGGTTGCACGAAGAAGGCCGGTACAGGACATTCATCGATATTGAACGGCGCAAGGGGCATTTCCCCAATGCTGTCTGGACAAAGCCCGATGGCACGCAACAGGATATCGTTGTCTGGTGTGGCAATGATTATCTGGGCATGGGCCAGCAGCCTGCCGTTCTGGCCGCCATGCGCGAAGCGCTGGAAGCCACGGGCGCAGGGTCGGGCGGTACGCGCAACATTTCCGGCACGACCGTTTATCACAAGCGGCTGGAGGCCTCGCTGGCCGATTTGCACCAGAAAGAAGCGGCGCTGGTCTTTACCTCTGCCTATATCGCCAATGATGCCACGCTTGCGACTTTGCCCAAGCTTTTTCCGGGGCTGATCATCTATTCTGATGCGCTTAACCATGCATCGATGATTGAAGGGGTGCGGCGCAATGGCGGCGCGAAGCGCATTTTCCGCCATAATGATGTGGCCCATCTGCGCGAGTTGCTGGCCGCCGATGATCCCGCAGCGCCAAAGCTGATTGCTTTTGAATCGATTTATTCGATGGATGGCGATTTCGGGCCGATCCGTGAAATCTGCGATCTGGCCGATGAATTTGGCGCGCTGACATATATTGACGAAGTACATGCCGTGGGCATGTATGGCCCCCGTGGTGCGGGTGTGGCGGAACGTGACGGGCTGATGCACCGGATTGATATAATCAACGGAACGCTGGCCAAAGCTTATGGGGTGATGGGCGGTTATATTGCAGCTTCGGCCAAGCTGTGCGATGCCGTGCGGTCTTATGCGCCGGGTTTTATCTTTACCACGTCGATTCCGCCTGCCGTGGCGGCCGGAGCGGCGGCTTCGGTGGAGTTTCTGAAAACCGCGCAATATCTGCGCGACAAGCAACAGGAAAACGCGCGCATTCTGAAAATGCGCCTGCGCGGGCTGGGCCTGCCGATTATAGATCATGGCAGCCATATCGTGCCTGTTCATGTGGGTGATCCAGTGCATTGCAAGGCGATTTCTGACATGTTGCTGGCGCGACATGGAATTTACGTGCAGCCTATCAACTTTCCCACAGTGCCGCGTGGAACGGAGCGCCTGCGCTTTACTCCGTCGCCTGTGCATGATCCGCGTATGATTGATGATGTGGTACGCGCAATGGATGGGCTTTGGGCGCATTGTGCGCTGAATCGTGCCGAAATCTCCGCTTAACAGATTATTAAGCCTTCAAATCTCCGCGAAATCCTTTATGTTCGTCGCTGAGTAACGCAGATGTAAAAACTGCGGACGGGAATTAAGCAATTTTCGGGCTAAGTTTTTCGGCTAAGGGGCGGGCAATGAAATGGTTTGGCGGTAAGGCCAGAGCAGAAGAGCCAGAAGTATCGCAGGCAGTGGCGGTCGGCTTTGATGACTTCGAAGTCCGGCTGGGCGATCTTATGCGTGGCGAAAGGGCGACATTGGGCAAGTCGCTGCTGGATGTGCAGCGAGAGTTGCACATACGCGCCACCTATATCGCCGCAATCGAATCGGGTGATTTGTCGGCCTTCGAGGCTGCAAGTTTTGTTGCCGGATATGTACGCTCTTATGCCCGCTATCTGGGGATGGATCCTGATTGGTCTTATGCGAAATTCTGCGCAGAGACCGGATTTGCGATTTCCACAGATCTTCAGCGCGGCTCATCCTCGACTTTGCCCAAAACCCCTGCAAGCCTGCACAACAACCGCGATTTTTCCGAAGGGTTGCTGTCACGCACCCGGCTTGCCGATGATCCAGACCCGTTCTGGCGGCGGCTTGATCCTGTCGCGCTTGGCTCTGTTGCCGTGATGGTGGCACTGGTGGTCGGGTTGGGCTATGGTGGCTGGGCCGTGTTGCAAGAGGTGCAGCGCGTCAATCTGGCCCCCGCAGATCAGCCCCCGGCGGTGATGGCAGAGCTAGACCCCGTTATCGCAGGCGCCGCGCCCCGCATGGCAACAGTGGAAGAGCCGGGTTTGCGGATTGGGGGCGAGGGCGCGAGTTTTACTGCCAATGCACAGGGCGTTGTGCGTGACTATCGCCCCGAAGCGCTGGAAACGCCGATTGTCGTATCGCGTGACGGGCCGATTGCGGCCATCAATCCGCGTAGTGATGTGCAAGATGACATGGGCATTCGCTCTGCCATCGAAATGGCCTTGGCCGAAGCAGAGGGCGGCCCTTTTCTGGGCGAGGAAATCCGCGTCACGCAAGATGGGCCTCCATTGGTTGAAGTCCTCGCCGTGCGGCCAAGCTGGATTCGCGTGCGCGCCTCTGATGGAACTGTGCTGTTCGAGAAGGTCTTGAACGCGGGTGAGCGTTATACAGTGCCGCAGGCCGAAACGCCCGCCACATTGCGTGCGGGCAATTCCGGCTCTGTCTATCTGCTGGTCAATGGCCAACCCTTTGGCCCCACTGCGCCCGGCGCGCAGGTGGTGGATCAGATCGCCCTGTCGGCAGATGCCGTGGCCGAGCGTTTTGAACTGGCCGATCTCAATGATGATCAGGCGCTGCGCGAGTTTATCGCCGTGGCTGAAATGTCCGATTAAGCGCTGTCCATAAGGCCGATACCGTCTGCGCCACTCTGCAAGGGTGGCGCTTTTTTCTATCTTGCCCAAGGCCGCAAAACCAAGTTGCCCAAGCGCGCGCCTGAAATCTGCGCGCGGCCTTGCCCCGCCCATTGCTGCACCTCTCATGATGGCGTAAACTCGTGCATGTAAGGAAAGGGCCTGTCACGCATGGATCACAACCATATCCGCCCATGGCGCAACATCACCCGGCGCAAATCGCGCCAGATCATGGTGGGCAAAGTGCCTGTCGGAGGGGATGCGCCGATCTCGGTGCAGACAATGACAAATACCGATAGCGGCGATGCACCGGCCACAATCCGTCAGGTTCTGGCCTGCGCAGAGGCTGGCGCGGATATTGTTCGCGTGTCGGTTCCCGATACAGATGCCAGCCGCGCCCTGCGCGAAGTGGTGCGTGAAAGCCCTGTGCCCATCGTGGCCGATATTCATTTTCACTATAAACGCGCGATAGAGGCCGCAGAGGCAGGCGCCGCCTGCCTGCGCATCAATCCCGGCAATATTGGTGATGCCGCGCGCGTGCGCGAGGTGATCAAAGCCGCGCGCGATCATGGTTGTTCTATTCGTATTGGTGTGAATGCGGGCAGCTTGGAAAAGCACCTGCTGGAGAAATACGGCGAGCCATGCCCGGAGGCCATGATCGAGTCGGGCCTGGATCATATCCGCATCTTGCAGGACAATGATTTTCACGAGTTCAAGATCAGCGTGAAAGCCTCTGATGTGTTTCTGGCCTCTGCCGCTTATATGGGGCTGGCAGATGCCACGGATGCCCCCATACATCTGGGCATTACCGAAGCGGGGGGCATGATTTCGGGCACGGTAAGATCCGCCATTGGCCTTGGCAATCTGCTCTGGATGGGGATTGGCGATACGATCCGCGTCTCGCTCTCTGCCGATCCGGTGGAAGAGGTGAAAATTGGCTATGAGATTTTGAAATCGCTGGGCCTGCGCCATCGCGGGGTGAATATCATCTCTTGCCCATCCTGCGCGCGGCAGGGTTTTGATGTGATCAAGACCGTTGCGCAACTGGAAGAGCGTCTGGCCCATATCAAAACCCCTATGAGCCTGTCGATCATCGGTTGTGTGGTGAATGGGCCGGGCGAGGCGCTGATGACGGATATCGGCTTTACCGGCGGTGGGGCGGGCAGCGGGATGGTTTATCTGGCAGGCAAGCAAAGCCACAAGCTGAGCAATGCTGAAATGGTAGATCATATCGTGGAACAGGTGGAACGCCGCGCGGCCCAGATAGAGGCAGACACGGCCCAAGGGCAGGCGGCAGAGTAACGCCAAAAGTTGGATTCAGGGCCAAAAGCGCCCCTTGGCATTTGTCCAAAGCCACGCAGCGCCGGGAAAGGCGCTGCGGAAATTTTCCGCTATGTTTTAGAATGACGGTTGCGCGCCCGTTTCCTTGACGGCTTCCATCACCACATGGGTAGAGGTGGAGGTAATATGCGGCAGGCCAGAGATATGTTCGGCCAGCACCCGACGATAAGAGGCGATATCACGGCTGCGCACCTTCAGCAGGTAATCGAATGATCCCGCAATCAGGTGGCATTCCTCTATTTCAGGCACTTTGCGCACGGCCTCGTTAAAGGCGCGCAAGGCCATTTCCCGCGTATCGGACAGTTTGATCTCGACAAAGGCGATATGAGCTGCGTCTATCTGGTTCGGATCAATCAGCGCGCGATAGCCGGTAATCACCCCCGCCGCTTCCAGCCGCCGCAACCGCGCCTGTGTGGGGGATTTCGTAAGCCCGATTCGATTGGCCAGTTCGGTAACCCTCCCGCGGCCATCTACGGCAAGCTGACGCAAAATCGCATGATCGAAACTATCCATGTGGAATTGGGCCATTTTCCCGCCTTTTCTGCCTTGGCTAGTCTTATAGGCCGTTATTTTAGCAAAATAAGGCAGAATGCAACCGTATTTTCTGCGATTATCGGCGTATCTTCCTGCAAAGGTATGCATATGACACACGCGCCGCTTCCACCCCTCCCCGCCAGCATTACGCATCATGTTCTGCGCGACGAAGGCGCATGTGTGGATTGGGCAACAGCCTGTGCCGGGCTTTCGGCGCAAGCGCGTGGCCAGATCACCACACAGGCCGCCCGGCTGGTGGACGATATCCGCAAAAGCGATTCGCCGGGGCTGATGGAGGTGTTTTTAGCCGAATATGGCCTGTCCACGGATGAGGGGATTGCCCTGATGTGTCTGGCCGAAGCGCTCCTTCGTGTGCCCGATGCCGCCACAATGGATGACCTGATAGAGGATAAGATCGCGCCCTCGGATTGGGGGCGGCATTTGGGCAAATCCTCGTCCAGCCTTGTCAATGCCTCTACCTGGGCATTGCTGCTGACAGGGCGCGTGCTGGACGAGCGCGGCGCGAGTGCCGCGCATCTGCTGCGGGGTGCCATCAAGCGGCTGGGAGAGCCTGTTATCCGCAACGCCGTAAGCCGCGCCATGAAAGAGATGGGCCGCCAATTCGTGCTGGGAGAGACGATTGACAAGGCCATGACCTGCGCCGCCACGCTGGAAGCGCGCGGCTACAGCTATTCCTACGATATGCTGGGCGAGGCCGCGCGCACCATGGCCGATGCAGAGCGCTACCATACGGCCTATGGGCGGGCCATTCGCGCCATCGGCGCGCGGGCCAGCGGCAATGATATTCGCAGCAATCCGGGTATTTCGGTCAAACTCTCGGCGCTGCATCCGCGCTATGAGCTGGCCAAGCGTGACCGCGTGATGGCAGAGCTTGTGCCGCGCCTGCGCCAATTGGCGCGGCTGGCCTGCGGGCTGGGGCTGGGCTTCAACATCGATGCCGAAGAGGCCGACCGCCTTGCCCTGTCGCTGGAGGTGATTGGCGCCGTGCTGGCCGATCCTGCGCTGGAAGGGTGGGACGGGTTTGGCGTGGTGGTGCAGGCTTACGGGCCACGCGCGGGCGATGTGATAGATTGGCTGGCCGCCACCGCCAGCGCGCTGGATCGCAAGCTTATGGTGCGGCTGGTGAAAGGGGCCTATTGGGATACCGAAATCAAGCGCGCGCAAGTGCTGGGGCTGGAGGGCTTTCCCGTGCTGACGCAAAAAGCCGCAACAGATGCAAATTACATTGCCAATGCGCGCAAATTGCTGGCCGCGCGTGCGCGGATTTACCCGCAATTTGCCACCCATAACGCCCATACTGTGGCCGCCATTCTGCATCTGGCCGAAGAGATGGGCGCAAGCGCGCTGGACTATGAATTCCAGCGCCTGCATGGCATGGGCGAGAAATTGCATGATCTGGTACTTAGCGCCAATGGCACGCGCTGCCGGATTTATGCCCCTGTGGGCGCACATAAGGATTTGTTGGCCTATCTGGTGCGGCGGCTGTTGGAAAATGGCGCGAATTCATCCTTTGTGAACCAGATTGTAGATGATGCCGTGCCGCCGGAACAGGTGGCTGCCTGCCCCTTTGCCGCGCTGGAAGGGCAGGCGTGGGGGCGCAACCCGAAACTGGCCACAGGCCCGGAACTCTTTGGCACGGCGCGGCGCAATGCGCGCGGCTGGGATCTGGCCTGCGCGCATGATCTGGCTGAAATTGCCACGGCCCGCGCGCCCTTTGAGCGCGCGACCTTCGCCGCGGGGCCGTTGCTGGCCAGCGCGCCACAGGGCGGGGCCGCGTATCAGGCCCATAATCCCGCCAACCCGCAAGATAGTCTGGGCCGGGTTGTCACGGCCTCTGGCGCAGATATCGCGGCGGCGCTAGGTGCTGCAACCCCATGGCAGGCCACGGCGCAGGCCCGTGCCGAAGCCTTGTTGCGCGCCGCGGATCGATATGAGCAGAATTTCGGCCAATTCTTTGCCCTCTTGGCGCGCGAGGCTGGCAAAACCCAAGCCGATGCAGTGGGAGAGTTGCGCGAGGCCGTGGATTTCCTGCGCTATTATGCCGGGCAGGCGCAAAGCCTGCGCGCGCCTGCGCGGGGGGTATTCACCTGTATCAGCCCATGGAATTTTCCTCTGGCCATTTTCACAGGCCAGATTGCGGGCGCCTTGGCTGCGGGCAATGGTGTGCTGGCCAAACCGGCCGAGCAAACCCCGATAATCGCCCATCTTGCCGCGCAATTGCTGCATGAGGCAGGCGTGCCGCGCGCTGTGTTGCAGCTTTTGCCGGGGCCGGGGCCAGAGGTGGGCGCGGCGCTGACATCGGATAGCCGGGTGGCGGGCGTGGCCTTTACCGGCTCTACCGCTACGGCGCTGCGCATCCGGCGCAACATGGCGCAGCACATGGCCCCCGGCGCGCCGCTGATTGCCGAAACGGGGGGCTTGAATGCGATGGTGGTGGATAGCACCGCCCTGCCCGAACAGGCGGTGCGCGATGTGCTGGCCTCGGCGTTCCAATCGGCGGGGCAGCGCTGTTCAGCGCTGCGCTGCCTGTATGTGCAGGAAGATATCGCGGCAGATTTTCAGCACATGCTGTTTGGCGCAATGGATGAATTGGCCTTGGGTGATCCGTGGCATCTGAACACCGATATTGGCCCGGTCATAGACAGCACCGCGCGCGACCAGATTGCCGCTTATGTGGCGGCAGCGCGGGCCGAAGGGCGTGTGCTGCATGAACTGCCCCTGCGCGAGGGCGGCACATTCATCGCCCCTGTGGTGATTTCGGTACCCGGTATCGCCGCACTGGAGCGCGAGGTTTTTGGCCCTGTGCTGCATCTGGCCACCTACCGCGCGGCCGATCTGGACAAGGTGTTGGCGGCGGTGAATGCCACAGGCTACGGGCTGACATTTGGCTTGCATACCCGCATAGATACCCGTGTGCAGCATGTGGTCGAGAGGGTGGAAGCCGGGAATATCTATGTCAACCGTAACCAGATTGGCGCGGGTGTGGGCAGCCAGCCCTTTGGCGGCGAGGGGCTGTCTGGCACTGGCCCCAAGGCTGGCGGGCCGCAGTATCTGGCGCGCTTTACCCTGCCGGATGGGGGGGCAGGGCCATTGCCCGCCGTGCAGGATATGCCGGGGCCAACGGGCGAATCGAACCGCCTGCACCGCAGCCCCCGCCCGCCGCTGGTGTGCCTTGGGCCGGGGCGCGAGCAGGCGCAGGCGCAGGCGCGCGCCGTGCGCGCCTTGGGCGGTGAGGCACAAGTGGCAGAGGATTTGCCCGCGCGGCTGGACGGGATTGGCGGAGTGCTGTTTTGGGGCGAAGAGGGCGCGGCGCGCGCCCTTGTGCAGCGCCTTGCCGCCCATGATGGCCCAATCCTGCCCTTGATTACTGGCCAGCCCGATGCCGCCCATGTACTGCAAGAGCGTCATTTATGTGTGGATACCACAGCATCAGGGGGCAATGCGCAACTCTTGGCGGCAATGGGGGGATAACGGGGCTTGTGGGCGCTGCCTGACAGCTGAATTCCGCAGGCTGCCGCGCCATGGCCCCCGCTGTTTTCGAGAGTGGTCGCATGTCTTGTCGCGCAAAACCGGTTCCCAGTTTTGCGCGACATGCCTAGCGCATCAGCACAACCGGAACCTTGCAAGACCGGATCATCGCCGTGGTGGTGGAGCCGATAATCAGGCTGCGAATGCGCGAATGCCCGTAAGCGCCCATCACCAGAAGATCAATCTGCGCGCCTTCTATCAGCGTGCTCAGGGCGGTTTCGGGCTGGCCGGGCAGGACAGAGGTTTCCACCTCCAACCCCGCGCCCTGCAAGAGTGCCTTGGCATTGGCCAAGCCTTTTTGCACCTCTGGCGTGGCGCTGCCCACTGTGGCCACATGCACAGCCAGCCCCTGAAACAGCGGGCTGCGCGCGATATGATCCACCGCTTTCATGGCAGACACACCGCCATCATAGGCCACCAGCACCCGCGCAATGGGCTTGAACGCGCGCGATGCCACGAAAACCGGCTTTTGGCTGGCGCGGATGATCCGTTCCAGATTTGATCCCAGATGGCCCTTGGCGAAATCTGCCGCCTCGCCGCGCTTGCCAATCATGATCACGCGCGCATCTGCCTCTATCTCGGCAATCGCTTCTACAATATCGCCCTGCCGCAGGCGCGTGGTAATCGCTGTCACGCCTGCCGTGTCCAGAATGGTACGGGCATCTTCCAAAATGGCGCGGCCCTTTTGGCTGACAAGCTTCGCGCGCTGCGCGTCCAGCATGGCCAGTTCTTCCAGCAGGGCAGAGCGCGCGCCAAGCGCAATGGAGCCGGAAAAATCCGCTTTCTCTGGCGCTTCGCGGCGGCCAAGCACATGGATCACTTCTACGGGCGCATTGGTGCGTTGCGAAATCCATGCCGCATGTTCGCAAAGGCTGGCCGAATAGACAGACCCATCCACAAGGGCCACGATTTTCTGTGCTTGCTCAGTCATGCTCCTGCCCCCTCAATGCGAGATCAGCTTGTCCATTGCGCCCGCCTTGTCATGGACAGCCAGCTTGTCAACGAGGGGTTCAGAGGCCTTGTTCATGCCAATCACCTCTACCTCGGCCCCGTCACGGCGGAATTTCAGGATCGCCATATCCAGCGCCTGCACCGAAGAGATATCCCAGATATGCGCGCGGCTGACATCTATAATCACTTTGTCCAGCGTTTCGCGGAAATCAAACGCCTCCATGAAATCTTCGACCGAGCCATAGAAAAGCTGGCCTTCCACAGTATAGGTACGGCTGCGCCCATCTTTGGAAATTTCGCTGCGCATGGTGAAAAGCTGCGCAATCTTGCCCGCAAAGAAAATGCCCGACAACAGCACCCCACCAGCACCCCAATGGCAAGGTTATGTGTATAAACCACTGTCACCACAGTTGCGATCATCACAATGGAACTGGAGCGCGGATGCGTTTTCAGCGCTGTGATGGATGACCAAGAAAATGTGCCCACAGATACCATGATCATGACAGCCACCAATGCGGCCATGGGGATTTGCTTGACCAGATCACCCAGCACCAGAATCAGGAACAGCAGATAAACACCCGCCGCAAAGCATGACAACCGCCCCCGCCCGCCGGATTTGACGTTGATAATGCTTTGCCCGATCATCGCACAGCCCGCCATGCCGCCGATAAACCCGGTCGCGGTGTTGGAAATGCCCTGTCCGATACATTCCTGATTCCGGTCAGAGCGGGTATCTGTCAGGTCATCCACGATGTTCTGTGTCATCAGGCTTTCCAGCAGGCCCACCACGGCAATCGCCATCGAATAGGGCAGGATGATCATCAGGGTTTCAAATGTAAGCGGAATATTCGGGATCAGGAATACAGGCAAAGTATCGGGCAATTCGCCCATATCGCCCACAGTGCGTACATCCAGCCCCAGCGCGATAACAACAATCGTCAGCACGACGATCGTTACCAAGGGCGAGGGGATGGCCTTTGTCAGCATTGGCAGCCCATAGATGATGCCAAGCCCGGCAGCGACCAGAACATAGGTGATCAAGGGCACTTCGCGCGGGTCTAGCTCTGGCAATTGTGCCAGAAAGATCAGGATCGCCAGCGCATTTACAAACCCCGTCATCACGGATTTGGAGACATAGCGCATCACAAAGCCCAGCTTCAGCAGCCCCGCCCCGATTTGCAACAGCCCCGCCAGCACCGTGGCCGCCAGCAGATATTCCAGCCCGTAATCGCGCACCAGCGTAACCATCAGCACGGCAGTGGCCGCAGTGGCCGCCGAAATCATCCCCGGCCTGCCGCCGGTAAAGGCAATCAAAACAGCAATCGAAAAGCTGGCATATAGCCCTACTTTGGGATCAACCCCGGCGATAATGGAAAAGGCAATCGCTTCGGGAATAAGCGCCAGTGCAACAACCAGCCCCGAAATCAGATCGCCGCGGGTATTGCCAAACCACTGCGCGCGATACGCATCTAGTGAAATCATGTGACAGGTTCCAGTCCGGCCCTGTGTGACAGGCAGCGTGCCGGGTTTCATGGTGTTTTTTCAGGTTATTCGGCGGATCGGCGGCCGAAAGAGCCACCCGGATTTGCACCGGGTCCATGCGAGTTGTCACGGGCTTACGCGAAAATATGTATCTTGCGCAACCCAAAAGGCAAAAAACGGCGCCGCAGCGCGGCACCGCCCATGAACTGTGCAGATTGCGCGCAATCGCTATCCGCGCCCGATATAGGGCATCTTGCTGGCCATGATGGTCATGAACTGGACATTGGCCTCCAGTGGCAGGCCCGCCATGCTCAAAACCGCTTCGGCCACATGGGCCACATCCATCACTGGTTCTGGCCGCAAGCTGCCATCCGCTTGCGGCACGCCCTGCCGCATGGCCTCTGTCATGTCAGAGGCCGCATTGCCAATGTCAATTTGCCCGCAGGCGATATCATGTTTGCGCCCGTCAAGTGACAGGGTGCGCGTAAGGCCCGTGATGGCCGTTTTGGTGGTGCTGTAGGGGACAGAGCCAACGCGCGGCACATGCGCTGAAATCGATCCATTATTGATGATCCGCCCACCTTTGGGGTTTTGCGCGCGCATCATCCCGAAGGCCCCGCGCGCGATCAAAAACGCCCCATCCAGATTGACAGAGACAACGCGCCGCCAATCTTCCCAAGAGATATCGGCAATCTCAGTGGCTGGCAGGCCGATTCCGGCATTGTTGAACACGACATCCAGCCGCCCAAACCGCGCGGCAATCGCGGCAAACAGCGCGTCCACCTGTTCGGGCTGAGACACATCGCAAGGATGCACCAGCGCGCGCTCTGGCGCGGCTTTTGCCACCTCTTCCAGCCCTGCGCGGCCCCGCGCGGCCAAAACAACTGTATGCCCGGCAGCCAGAAACGCAGCCGCACAGGCCCGGCCAATCCCCTGACTGGCCCCGGTAATCAGAACGATCTTGGTATCTGTCATAACTGTCTTCTCCCTTTTCCGGCCTGTTTTCCAAACAGCGCGCCTGTCTGGACTGGCACATAATCTGTGCCGCACCCATGAGCGCCATGGAATGCAGCGGTTGAACCAAGGCCTTGGGGGCAAAGGCGGAAAAATGGCCCTCGCCCCGTCCTTGTGGCCCCGTCCCTGTGGCCGCGCGCCTGTGGCCGCGTGCTTATTGGCTGCGCCTATGCGCAGTCAGAACCGGAATTGCCCCTGCGCGCAAGATCAGCATGCCCGCGCGGCTGATGTCAAAGCCGGTCGTCACTTCCAGCGCATCCAGAAAACGCAATTCCAGATTTTGAAGGCTTTGCGGGCAGGCAATCCGGGTTGTGCCCAGATCGGCAAATTCCAGCCGTCCGTTATCTGTGCGCGCCGTGCCTAGATACCGGTTGCAGGTGCCGCGCCCGGAAATCTGGCCCTCGGCAATCTGCAAGGTAATCTCTGGAGATTTCCCCTCGACAACTGTCAGAGCCACGCCAAAAACACTGTTCACGCGCCAGCTTTTGCCCTCGATCAGCGAAAGGGGTACTCCGGCGCAGCCCTCCGCCCGCGCCATGCCCTGAAATACCAGCCGTGCGCCCAGCGGGTATAACATATCCTGCCCATCCAGACGGCAGCGGTTTTGCGCAAAGGCGATATGCAAAGGCCCGCCGCGCAACCCGATTTCGCCATCACGACGCGCCGTGATGATCAGGCCAGAGGTTGCCAGCGCCTCGTCAGCCAAGCCGGGCAGATCGATCAGGGCTTGCTCCGGGCTGATGGTCGCGCGCCATGATCCATCTTTGGCGGGGGCTGTCAGGGGCAAAAGGGGCCGGAACAAGGCGGGCAGGCAGGTGATTGGCGCGTGATCGGGCAAGGCTAGCGTGGCCAGATTGCCTTCGATGCTGAAGGCCAGTCCGGCTTGTGACAGATAGCCCCCGGTATCTTGCCGTTTCAGGCTGTCTTCGGCAGTGGGGTGGCGCAGATAAATGCCTTCGCTCTGGTGCGTAACCTGCACTTCTTGCCCGTCATCACAGGCCCAGAGATCGTGAAAGCCAATTGCCAGACTGGCGCGCAACCCCAACTCGAACCCAGCGGCGCTACGGTCAGAAAGCGGGCGCAACGGGCTTTGCAGCACAACGCGCCCGGCCTCTATCAACCCTGCTTGCACTGTGGTTGCCGCACGCGGAAGCGGGGGCAGCGCAACAGAATCCGCCTGCGCGCCAGATGCGACAGGGGCGCGCAGCGTAATTAGCGCTGTGCCTTCGATATCGCGCAGCACGACCACGGCCTCAGCCCGGTTGGCTGCCCCCCGATCCCAGACCAGCCGCAGCGAATCCGCCTGCGCCCCCGCAATTTGGGGCGCAAGGGCAAGGGCAAGGGCGGCAAACACGCGGCGCATCTGCGTCTCCATCAGTGACACCCGAGACGGTGGATAAGCCAGCAAGCGCCCGTACGGCAACAACAATCGCGTGAGCGGCGCGATTTCTCAGGCGCGTTCGGAATACTCGAAGGTTTCGGTATTCACGACGATATCCTCATCCGGGCCGACAAAGGGCGGCACCAGAACGCGCACACCATTGTCCAGAACGGCGGGTTTATAGCTGTTCGCGGCAGTCTGGCCTTTGACAACTGGCTCTGTCTCGACAACCTTGCACACCACTTTTTGCGGCAGGCTGATATTGAGCGCTTCTTCGCCGTAATATTCCACAGTCACGGTCATCCCGTCTTGCAGGAAGGGACGACGGTCGCCCAGAATCTCTGCATCAAGTTCGACCTGCTCATATGTCTGCATGTCCATGACAACCAGCCGGCCATCGGTTTCATACAGGAATTGCTGGTCTTTCTGTTCCAGCCGCACGCGCTCTACCTTGTCTTCCGAGCGGAAACGCTCGTTCAACTTGCGCCCGTCGCGCAGGTTCTTCATCTCCACCTGAGCGAATGCCCCACCCTTGCCGGGCTTGACATGGCTTACCTTGACTGCGGCCCAAAGCCCGCCATCATGTTCCAGCACATTGCCGGGTCGAATTTCGTTACCGTTGATCTTGGGCATGAGAAACCTTGCTGAAATCTTGATGTTTTGGCGCGACTTCCTATATCGCGGTGATCGGGGCGGCGCAAGAAGCGGTTGCGCGGCGAGAGTCTGCGCAAAAAATAGCCGGTATGCGCCGAGCGCATAGGTGGTATGCATAGTCAGTGTAGCGAATCAACCGGTAAAGAGCGTATGCAGGCCGAACCGGCGAATGCAAGAGCAAGAATAAAAGGACTTGGAAATGGTTGACGCAGCAGATGGAACGGCATTCACGCATGAGCAGGGTGCCCGCGCGCGCAAGCTGTTTGCGGCAGTGGTACTTGCTGCGCTGGATGATGCGATTGCCGATGACAAGAAATACGGCAACGGGCCAGAGCAGATTGCCCGCTGGGCGCGGTCGCGCGATGGGCGCGAAGTGCTGAGCTGTGCGGGAATCGACCCGAATGAGCGTGTGGTGGCCGGGTTGATGGAATTTGTCTCCAAGGGCGTCCGTACCTCCGTGGCACTGGCGCGTGAGGAAAGCGAGCGGCGCCATGCTGCCGCGGCCGCAGAGGCCGAAGCGGCATAAGCATCTGATTACGAACCAGAAAAAACCCTGCATCACGCGATGCAGGGTTTTTTCGTGTCAGAGGGTCACGCCCAAATGTTCGGCCAGAAAATCCAGCCTGTCCTGGCCCCAGAATTTCGCCTCTCCCACTGTGAAATAGGGCACGCCGAACACACCCTCTGCCACGGCATCTTCCAGATTGCGGGCGTAAATCTCTGCACCCTGCAGCATGCCGCTAAAGGCCAGATTGGGGTCAAACCCTGCGCGCGTCAGGCAATCGCGGATCACCTCATCTTCGGCAATGTTGCGCTCTTCTTCCCAGCAGGCCCGCGTCAGGCCTGTTACAAGCGCGGCCATATCCCCGCCCCCCGCTTCCTGTGCGGCAATAATGGCATAAGAGGCAGGCGCGGGATTGGCGGGGAAAAACGCGGGCTTAAGCGTGATGGGCATATTCAGGCGCTTGGCCCAGCGGGCAAGTTCCTGCATGCGGTAGGCTTTGCGGCATTCGGGGCGTTCGGCCAGCACCTTGCCGCCTGTGCGTGCGAAAAGCGCTGTGGGATCAAGCGGCTTATACCGCAGCTTTGCCCCTGCCGCTTGCGCAATTGTCGCGGGCCGGGTGCCCGCCATATGTGTCCAGGGCGAGATCGGGCTGAGATAGAAATCAATCTGTGTCATTGCGCACTCCAAGGGGCAAGCTGCAGGTTTGCAAGACGTTAGCGGGGTGATAAGCGGTGTCAACTGATGCGAATCCCGAAGGATACCCCGATGTTTGACCGCGCGGAACCCAAGCTTATTGCTGGCAATGCCAATATTCCCCTTGCCAAGGCCATTGCGCGCAGGATGTCACTGCATCGCGGCATGTCTGTTTCGCTGGTAGATGCGCGGGTAGAGCGCTTCAATGATGGCGAAGTGTTTGTCGAGGTGTTTGAGAATGTCCGTGGGGAGGATATGTTTATCATCCAATCCACCTCGAAACCTGCAAATGACCATCTGATGGAATTGCTGATCATCGCAGATGCGCTGAAGCGGTCTTCCGCAGCGCGGATCACGGCTGTTATCCCCTATTTCGGCTATGCGCGCCAAGATCGGCGCACCAAGGCACGCACCCCGATTTCCGCGAAGCTGGTGGCGAATATGATCTCTCAGGCCGGGATAGAGCGGATTCTGACACTCGATTTGCACGCCGCGCAGATACAGGGGTTTTTCGATATCCCCGTGGATAACCTGTATGCCGCGCCTGTTTTCGCGCTGGATGTGAAGCACCATTTCAAAGGGCGGCTGCAAGATGTTGTTATCGTCTCGCCCGATGTGGGTGGGGTTGCGCGTGCGCGGGAACTGGCCAAGCGCGTGGGCTGCGCGCTGGCGATTGTGGATAAACGCCGCGAAAAACCCGGCGAAATAGCGGAAATGACCGTGATCGGTGAGGTGACGGGCAAAATCTGTATCATCGTGGATGATATATGCGATACCGCCGGAACCCTGTGCAAAGCCGCCGAAGTGCTGGTAGAGGCGGGCGCGACAGAGGTGCACAGCTATATCACGCATGGCGTCATGTCCGGCCCGGCCGTGGAACGGATTACAAATTCCGTGATGAAATCGCTGGTGATTACCGATTCCATCGCGCCCACAGAGGCCGTGCAGGCCGCGCCCAATATCCGCATTGTGCCCACTGCGCCCATGTTCGCCCAAGGCATTTTGAACACATGGAAAGGCACATCGGTTTCTTCGCTCTTTGATACCGAAACACTGATGCCGATCTATGAGGGGCTATACAACGCCTGAGCGTGCTTGCAGCACAGGATCAGCTACCCCTGACGCGCGCATGTTAGAGCGTGTCGCATGTCTTTTTGCGCAAAACCGGTTCCCAGTTTTGCGCGACATGCGTTAGCTGTCACGCCAGCGATGTGACCCACAGGATTTGCGCATCCTCACGCGATATAGAGATCACATTATGCCCCATTGTGGCGTCATAATAGGCGCTGTCGCCGCGCTTCATGTCGACGGGGGCGTAAAATTCAGTGAACAGGCGGATTTCGCCTGTCAGCACATACAGAAATTCCTCGCCCCCATGGCGCACCCAGCCGCCGAAATCGGCCATGTCGCGGGCGCGCACGCGGGCCTGATAGGGCAGCATTTTCTTCTGGCTTAGCTGGCCTGCCAGAAGCCGGTGGTCATATGTTGGTGTGGGCTGGGCCATGCCCTCTTCAGCGCGCGTAAGGGCCATGCGCCCACTCGCGGGGGCGCTTTCGGGGGGCGTGAATAGCTGTGGTACGGAAATGCCCAAGCCAAGCGCCAGCTTTTTCAGCGCGTCATAGGTGGGCGACATTTGCCCATTCTCGATTTTCGAGAGGGTCGAGCGCGCAAGCCCTGCCGCCTGCGCCGCCTGTTCCAATGTCCAGCCCCGGCCTTTGCGCAAATCACGCACCCGCGCGGCCAGATCAATGGGCTGGGCAGGTTCAAGGGGGCCGCTATCGCGGGCAAGTTTCAACAGGCTGGGATCGCGCGGCTCACTCATGGCAAAACTCTTTACGCCGCTTTGGCAGGGCTTGCAACTGGCTGGGGGCGGGCGTAGCTCTGGGCGCATGTTTGCTGTGACAGAAACACCCCGCCCAAACCTGCCCCCCACGCCCTTCAACATGGCGCGCTATGTGCTGGAGGCGGGCCACGCCACGCCTGACAAGATCGCCCTGCAAGTGCTGCGCGCCAGCGGGGCCGAGCGCTGGTCTTATGCCCGCCTGATTGCGGCCGTGCGCGGCACGGCCACCGGGCTTTTGCGCAACGGCCTTGTGCCGGGGGATCGCGTGCTGTTGCGCCTTGGCAATAGCGTGGATTTTCCGGTGGCCTATCTGGGGGCCATCGCGGCGGGGCTTGTGCCTGTGCCGACATCCACCCAGCTAACTGTGCCAGAGATTACCCGCATCACGCAGGAAATCGCGCCTGCGCTGGTGCTGGCGGGGGAGGGCGTGGCGCTGCCCGATCACCCCGCGCCGGTGCTGGCGCAGGCCGCTTTGCGCGCCATGCAGGATTTGCCCCCTGCCGATTGGCATATGGGCAGCCCCGATCGCGCAGGCTATATCATCTATACCTCTGGCAGTGGCGGTAGCCCGCGCGCCGTGGTGCATGCCCATCGTGCCATCTGGGCGCGGCGGATGATGTGGGCGGGCTGGTATGGGCTGGGGCCGGATGACCGCATGTTGCATGCAGGCGCATTTAACTGGACATATACTCTGGGCACAGGGCTGATGGACCCATGGGCCATAGGGGCTACGGCACTGATCCCCGAACAGGGCGCGCCCTTGGCGCTGATGCTCAAGCGCTTTGACGCCACCATCTTTGCGGCTGTGCCGGGGGTATATCGGCAAATGCTGAAAGACGGGGGCAAGCTGGATTTGCCGCGCCTGCGTCATGGCCTGTCTGCGGGCGAAAAGCTGCCAGATGCCACCCGCGCGGCATGGCACGCCGCCACCGGGTGCGAGATTTACGAGGCGCTGGGCATGTCGGAATGTTCCACCTATGTCTCTGCCAGCCCGGCACGGCCTGCACCCCCCGGTGCGGCGGGCTATCCGCAAGAGGGGCGGTTGCTGGCGGTGCTGGATGAGGCGGGCCAGCCCGCCTTGCGCGGGGCCGAAGGGATGCTGGCCATTCACCGCTCTGATCCGGGGCTGATGCTGGGCTATCTGGACGGCGGCGCGCCTGTGCTGCCGTTGCAGGGCGATTGGTTCCTGACAGGCGACCGCGCGCAAATGGCCGAAGATGGCGCGCTCTCCTATCTGGGGCGCAATGATGACATGATGAATGCGGGCGGTTTCCGTGTCTCGCCGCTGGAGGTGGAGCGCGCGCTATCGGAACACCCCGCCATTCAGGATGTGGCCTGCACCGAGGTGACAGTGCGCGAAGGGGTTAGCGTGATTGCAGCTTTCTACACTGCGCCCGCCCCGCTGCCAGAGGCAGAGTTGACAGATTACGCCGCCGCGCGGCTGGCGCGCTATAAACAGCCGCGCCTCTATTGCCATGTGGAAAGCCTGCCGCGCGGGCCGAACGGGAAATTGTCGCGCCGCGCCTTGC
>JAIUNA010000035.1 GCA_022565265.1 Roseinatronobacter sp.
AAGCCGTGGTGCAAAGCCGCCTGTGCACCGCGTCGCGCATGGCTGAAAGTGCAGGCCCCGGCATATCGGAACACACAAAAAGGCTCTGTTCGACTTGGGGAAGCGGCTCGCAATAGATCGCCGCCCAGCCCATGATCCCAAGCGACCCCTGTGCGCCTTGCAGAACGCGCGTGAGATCGACATTGCCCGGCCCGAAGGCCACCATATGGCGATGGCCGCGCTCCAGTTGCTCCTTCAGCCCTCCTTCCAGCGCGGCTGACCCGTTTAATGTCAACGCGCCACCCCCTGAAATGATCGCTGTTCCGCCAAAAGGATCGGCAGGGTCCCAATGCACATCGGCATTGAGGATCGGCTCTCGATCCAGATAGCTGGCAATCACGGATTTTCCGGCGCGGGGCATCAAGGGCCGGAAGGCGCGCAATCCATGGGGGCGAAGCAGAGTATCGATGGTTCCAAAATCGACACCGGGCTCGATGATCGCAATCTTGTCGCGCCGGTCGGCATGGATCAGCTTTGCCATCCCCGAAAGATCGACAATCACTGCGCCACTTACGCGCGGCAGGGTATCGCCACGGCGGCGCGGGCCTGTCGATGATGCAGGAATAAGGGGCGTTCCGGTCTCGTTTGCCCACAGAACGATCTTGCGCACCTCTGCGATCGTTTCGGGATACAAGGCCGCGCGGGGCGGGAAACCACCGCAATTGTCCATGCCCCGGATGAAAGACTCGCATGCGGATACTGAAGTATCAGCCCTTATCCCGCGCGGAAGGGCCATCATCGATCCACCCAAGAAAAAGGGCTGCGCAAAAACATTCGGTTCCTCCCTTGCAAACGCCTCCACTGCGTTGAGGGAAGGTTAGCGCAGTTCCGGGCCTATGACTGTAGGGTGACGTCTCTTAAAACGACTGATCCGTCTCAATGAAGCTAGAATCAAAATCGGTGGAGGATACGGACTTGGCGTATTCGCGCGGGCTTTGCCCTGTCTCTTTGCGAAAACTCGTGCGAAAGGCAGCTTCGGATTGGTAGCCAAGCTGATACGCTATGGACGATACAGTCGTATTTCCATCGCGCAACGCACGGCGCGCCAGATGCAGACGCCATGACCGCAGATATCCCATCGGCGTCATGCCGGTAATCTGGTGGAAGCGCCGGGCAAAGCCAGAGCGCGACAGCCCGGCGCAATCCGCGAGGCGCTCAACCGACCATGGCTCGCCCGGATTGGCGTGCATCGCACCAAGCGCGCGCGACAAAGGCGGGTCTGCCAGCGCCACCAGCAACCCGCCCTGCCCGGCGGTATCGCTCAGGGCGTGACTGCGAATGGTCTGGATCAGGAAAAGCTGTGCCAGCTGCGCCATCAGTGCCTGAAATCCGGGGCGACCTGCATCTTGCGTTTCAAAATCCAATCCGAGGAACGGGTCGCGCAAGAAGCCCTCCTGCGATCCGTGCCTGACACGGATGATCTGGGGAATTGCCGCGATCAAGGGGCCAAGTCGCGGATCTTGCCAGTCAAAGGTGAAAGACATCAAACGGGTTCGCGCCCCACCCTCCTGCCCCCAAACCAGCCGACGCAAGGATACATCGGGCCGATCCGGCAACACAGGCTCAAATCGGCCCATTTCGCCAAGGCGCCGCGTTGTCGTATGGTTTGGCAATGACGCATCCGACGAGACAACATAGCGCCTGCGCGAAATACCACGGGGCAGAACAAAACTCTCGCCAACATTGAAAGATTCTGGCGGGTTATCCGCCATCTTCAGCCAAAGCCGACCTTCGATGACGGTGACTGTAATCGGCTTGTCATAATCGATTGCGATAGACCAAGGCGCATACAGATCCATCGCGACAAGCCCGGTTTCGGACACCTTGATCGAGTTCAGAACCGCGCTTAACCCGTCATCCGTCATGCGCGCCCCCTGTTGTGCCGCAGATGCACCGTCAAGCCCGGATACCCCCTGCGGCGCGGCATGCACTCAAGCCCTCACGCGAACTTGCTTCGGGATTGTTGTGAAAGGCAAGTGTGCCGTTCCCCGGAAAACGTGTCAATCCATCCGGCAAGGGGCATTTTCCGGGATCAGAAAAAACGGTTTTCGCGCCATATCCCGCACTTTGTTGACCATCGCAACACGTGATACACCAGACCTGAGCGGCGACCATCGGCGGCACAAACTGCACCACTTGTTCCAGCAGCCCCGAAAGCCGAACAGATTTAACCCCGATGGGGGTTAATCTACCGCATTTTTCGGGGAAAGTGGCAGCCCGTAGGGGAATCGAACCCCTCTTTCCAGGTTGAAAACCTGGCGTCCTAACCGATAGACGAACGGGCCAGAGCCGGTGTGAGGCAGCTTTTATGCAAAGCGCGGGGGCTGTGCAAGGGGGAAGACGGGTTTTTCATCGATGCCTTGCAAATATTTTTCTAGGCCATGGGCCGGGCGGCATCATCCAGCCTCAGTTGCAGGTTTTGCCTGCCATTCCAGTGATTTACCTCCAGCTTTCCGGCCAGATGCACCCGCAGCCCTTGGGCTGCGGCCAGCGTCGGGCCAAGGGCGGTTTCAAACGCGCCAAAGGCCACGGCCTCCAGTGGCGTGCTGGCGCCATCGCTGAAGCGCAATCGCAGATGCGCCTCGCCCATGCGCCGAATCGACTGGATGACCATATCCGGGAAGGCAAAGCGCGGGGCGGGGGCAGATGCGCCGAATGGCCCGGCGGCCTCGATCTGGCCCACCAGTTCCACGCTGGCCGCGCCCGGCATCAGCACGCCATCAATCCGCAGGCTGCGTGGCCCCTCGGCCCCTGCCCCTTGCTGTGCAAGTAGCGCCTCCAGCCGCGCCATGGCGGCCTCCAGCTGGGTGCGGGCCACGGTCAGGCCTGCGGCCATCTTGTGGCCACCGCCTTTCTCCAGCAGCCCCTCGCGCACCAGCCTGTGCACGGCTGCGCCCAAATCCACCCCCGGAACGGAACGGCCAGAGCCTTTGCCCGTATCCCCGTCAAGTGCGATCACAACAGCGGGGCGGCCCGCGGCCTCTTTCAGGCGGGCCGCAGCAATGCCAATCACCCCCGGATGCCAGCCCTCGCCCGCAGCCCAAGCCAAGGCCCCGCCCTGCCCGCGCGCCTCGGCCTGCGCCAGCGCGCTGGCGCGCACGGCGGCTTCAATCTCGCGCCGTTCGGTATTCAGCATTTCCAGCCTCGCGGCCAGTGCCTCGGCCTCGGCCATATCCTCGCAGGCCAAAAGCCGCGCCCCCAGATCGGCCGCACCAATCCGCCCGCCCGCATTCACCCTTGGCCCCAGCACAAAACCCAGGTGATAGGCCGAAGGCGGCGCATCCCGCCGGGCGCTATCTGCCAGCGCGCGCAGCCCCACGCGCGCGCGCCCGGCCATCACGCGCAGGCCCTGCCGCACGAAAGCGCGGTTCACCCCAATAAGGGGGGCAACATCGGCCACAGTGGCCAGCGCCACCAGATCCAGCAGCGCCATCAACTGTGGCCCCTGTCTGCCCTGTTCGCGCAACTGGCGATTGCCCTCCACCAGCAGCAAAAACACCACACCAGCCGCGCAAAGATGCGCCAGATCCCCGCTTTCATCCTGTCGGTTGGGATTGACCACCGCCAGCGCGGGCGGCAAGGTTTCATCGCCCAGATGGTGATCCAGCACAATCACCTCTGCCCCCACAGCCGCCGCAATCGGCGCATGGCTGAGCGTGCCGCAATCCACGCAGATAATCAGATCATGGGCCTGCGCCAGCGCTTCCATTGCGGGCACGTTTGGCCCATAGCCTTCGGTAATTCTGTCGGGGATATACAGGGTCGCGCTTCGCCCCAAGGCGCGCAACCAGCATATCAGCAGCGCGGCAGAGGCCGCGCCATCCACATCATAATCGGCAAAAATGGCAATCCGCTCGTTCTGCGCCACGGCCTGCAACACACGCGCTGCCGCGCGTTCCATATCGCGCAAGCTGCGCGGGTCTGGCAGCAGATCGCGCAAGGCCGGGGCCAGATAGGCGCTGGCCCCCTCCGGCCCAACACCAGCGCGCGCCAGCACGGCGCAGACAGGCGGCGGCAAAGCCGTGGTCTGGGCCAGCGCTTCGGCCTGCCGGGCGCGGGCGGGGTCTGGCCCGACCCAGCGCCGGCCAAGAACAGAGGTTTCCACCCCCAGAAAGGCGCGCTCTGGTGGTGCGGGATTGGCCCCTGTCATCTGCCTGCCTTCTCCTTGCGCCGCGTCTGGCCTTGCTGCCGCGTTACAGCGGTGTGCGGTAGCTCATCCGCCGTACAGACCCGGTTTTGGAGCGCATCAGCAGCGTATCGGTTGTCACCCAGCCCGGCTCTGTCTTGATGCCGCGCACGATAGAGCCATCTGTCACGCCTGTTGCCGCAAAGATCACATCGCCCGTGATCATTTCATCGCGGGTATAAATCTTGTCCAGATCCTCTATCCCTGCACGGCGGGCGCGGGCAATTTCATCATCATTGCGAAACAGCAAGCGGCCATAAATCTGCCCGCCCATGCATTTCAGCGCGGCGGCGGCCCGCCCCCCATCGGGCGCGCCGCCAGAGCCCATATACATATCAATCCCTGTGATCTGCGGTTCGGCGCAATGGATAACGCCTGCCACATCGCCATCCATGATCAGCCGGATTGCCGCCCCGGTTGATCGCAGATCGGCAATCATATCCTCATGCCGGGGGCGTTCCAGCACGCAGACCGAAATATCTTCGGGCGCGCAGCCTTTCGCGCGGGCAAGCGCGCGCACGCGCTCAGACGGGGACATATCCATCGTCACAGTACCGGGCGCATAGCCCGGCCCGATGGCCAGCTTATCCATATACACATCCGGCGCATGCAGCATTGTCCCGCGCGGGGCCATGGCGATAACCGTCAGCGCATTGGGGAAATCCTTGGCTGTGAGGGTGGTTCCCTCCAGCGGATCAAGCGCGATATCCACTTCGGGGCCGTTTCCGTTGCCCACTTCCTCACCAATATACAGCATGGGCGCCTCGTCGCGCTCGCCCTCACCAATCACAACGCGGCCTTTGATATCCAGCATATTCAGCTGGCGGCGCATGGCATCCACCGCAGCCTGATCGGCGGCTTTCTCATCGCCGCGCCCAACCAGCCGGGCCGAGGCCAGCGCCGCAGCCTCTGACACGCGGGCAAGGCCAAGAGAAAGCATACGGTCATGAAATTCGGGCGGTGTGGTCATTATGGTGTCCCTCGATGAATGATTTGCGCCTTGTCTAGCGGCTTAGGGGGGCCGCGCACAAGGTATTCCGGCGCATGTGGCCAAGATGCTTGCGCAAGCATTCTGGCCATAGCCATAGCGCGCGGATCAAGGGCCACCGGGTGGGGGTGCAGGCGGCGGAACTGGGCGCGCTTAATCTTCCTCGATCGCCAATGCGACAGGATCACCGATCACAACGCCTGTTTTCACGCAAAGCGCTATGGCGTGATCTATCGCATCGCGCGTGGTTTTATGCGTGATAATCAGCACAGGCGCGCGGGTATCCTGATGGCCGTATTGGCGCATCCGGTTGATGGAAACGCCTGCATTGCCCAGCGCTTCGGCCACTTTCGCCAGCGCGCCGGGCTTGTCCAGCAAGCCCATGCGCAGATACCACGGTTTGGAACCCATCGCCTTGGCCGAAACCGCCGCTTCCAGCGTGCTGGCGGGCTGGCCAAAGACAGGCAGGCGAAAGCCGCGCGCAATATCCATCACATCGCCCATCACGGCGCTGGCGGTCGGGCCTTCGCCCGCGCCGGGGCCGCGCAGGATGACTTGATCCACAGCGTCACCCTCGATCACGATCATATTGGTGCCACCTTTCAACTGGCCCAAAGGGCTGTCGGCGGGCACAAGACAGGGGGTCATGGATTGTTCCAGCCCGCGCCCTGTCATTTGCGCCACGCCCAACAGCTTTATCCGCAACCCCAGATCAGCCGCCGCGCGGATATCTTCAATCGAAATCCGCTCGATCCCTTCCAGCGCTATGGCCTCGAAATCAGGGCGCACGCCAAAGGCTATGGCCGAAAGCAGCGTCAGCTTATGGGCCGCATCGATGCCGCCCACATCCAGCGGTGGGTCGGCCTCCAGATAGCCAAGCTGATTGGCCTCTTCAAAGACAGTTTCATAGGGCAGGCCCGCATCTTCCATCCGCGTCAGGATGTAATTGCAGGTTCCGTTCATAACGCCCTTCACGCGGGTGATCTTGTTGCCCGCAAGCCCCTCTGTCAGCGCCTTGATCACGGGGATACCGCCAGCCACCGCCGCCTCAAAGCGCAGAGCAACGCCTGCGGCCTCGGCGGCCTCGGCCAAGGCCTGCCCGTGAATGGCCAAAAGCGCCTTATTGGCAGTGACAATATGCTTGCCTGCAGCAATGGCGGCTTCTGTCAGGGCTTTGGCGGGGCCATTCTCGCCGCCCATCAATTCCACAACCAGATCAATATCGCCGCGCCGCGCAAGGGCTACGGGGTCATCTTCCCACGCATAGGCAGAGATATCCACACCCCGATTGCGGGTGCGCGAGCGGGCAGAGACCGCGACAATCTCTATCGGCCGCCCAGCGCGGCGGGCCAGCATATCGCCATGTGTCTGCACAATCCGCACAAGCCCGGTTCCAACAGTGCCAAGCCCTGCAATTCCAAGGCGCAAAGGGGTTGTCATGGCACAGGCTCCATCTGATCGGAAAAACTCTCGCGCCCTGTTAGCGGCTTGGGCGCGGGCTTGCAATCCGGCCCTGAACCTTAGCGCGAAAGCGTGGCGATTTCGCGCAACAGCACAGCGCGCGAGATTTCGCCAACATGGCCATGCGCCAAAACACCGTCCTGATCCAGAAACAGGGTCACAGGCAGGCCAATCGTGCCGTAATGGCGCGCCAACGCGCCTGTATGATCCAAGCCGATATGCGCCTCATCAATCCCCGCGCGGGCCAGATAATCGCGCACCACCCCCTCACCTTCCCCCTGAGAGGCCAGAAGAAAGCGCACATCACCCATGCTGGCCGCGACATCTGCCAACATGGGCAATTCACGCCTGCACGGCGGGCACCATGTGGCCCATAGGTTTATCACGATGGGTTGCGCATCTGGCGCATCAAAGGCGAACTCTGCGCCCGACAGCAACGGCAGGCCAAATTCCGGCGCAGGCACGGCAGGGCGATCTGTCAGATCAAGCACGAGCACCAGCCACAGCATAACCCCAAGCCACAGCGCCCCGAAGGCGGGCACAAAAGCCAGCCCCCGCCAGACTGCGTGCCCCGTGACCACGGCCACGCCCACAGCCGCCCCGACAGGGGAAAACCCGCCCTGCCAGATGGCAAAGATCAACCACGGCTCGGCCCAGAACACATCGGGAAACTGCGCCACATGGCCCAGACGCGCGCCCAGAAACCCCCAGAGCACCGCACGCCCCGCCCAGCCCGAAAGCGCCGGGCTGCGCGCAACCCGCGCAATCACCTCTGCGGCCAGCAGAAATACCGCCACTGCCGCAAGCGCTGCGAAGCGCTCCCAGCCCAGAACAATCGGGCCAATCTGAATGGCTGCCATCTGCGCCACCTCCCTCTATTCGCCCCCCGACACAGGCTACCCGATATCGGATCGGAGCAAGTTGGGGGAAGTAACCATCCCCGCGCTATGATCCCCGCACCACGCCCGGTTAGGCCGGGCCAAAGGCCCGCCGGGCAGCGCCCAACCGCCCGAAAGGCGCGCGCTGCCCTATGTCGCGCAAAGCGGAACCATCAGGAAAGAGCGCAAGGCACGCGGCGCGGCTGTTCCCTCTCGCCCCGCAGAAGCGGCTTTGGCTACAGATGAATTCTGACACAGAAAGCGCCCGCGTCCAACGGCGGCCAGCGATCACGCCGCGCCGTGATAGCGCCGCGCATAGCGCTGGCCAAGCCCCGTCAGCACCTCATAGCCGATTGTCCCGATCACATCGGCCAGATCATCCACACCCTGTTCAGGCCCCAGCAAATCCAGCGTATCAGGATCGCCCGGCGCGTCTGTCACATCGATCGTCAGCAAATCCATCGACACACGGCCAACCAGCGGGCAGGCGGTATCACCTGCCCACAGCGTCGCCTTGCCCGACAGCGCGCGGTGAATACCATCGGCATAGCCTGCCGCGATTGTGGCCAAGCGCATGTCGCGCGGCGCTGTAAAGGTGTTGGAATAGCCCACCGTCTCGCCCGCCGCCACATCGCGGATCTGGATCACGGGGATCGCCAGACGCACAACGGGCCGCGCCCGCGAAAAGGGCGCACCGCCATAAAGGCCAATTCCGGGGCGCGTCATGTCAAAATGATACTCTGGCCCCAGAAGCACGCCGCCTGTTGCCGAAAGCGAGCGCGCCACGCCGCAACCCTCTGTCAGCGCGCGAAACACTGCCAGTTGCCGGGCATTCATCGGATGGCCGGGATCATCGGCGCAGGCCAGATGCGACATGATCAGATCAGGGCGCTGCGACAGCGCAATTTCCGCCACGGCCTGCCATTCGGCAGGCTCCATCCCCAGCCGGTTCATGCCCGTGTCCAGTTGAATGCCGAACGGATGGCCCGGCAGAGCTTCAAAATGGCGGGTCAGTTGCTCGGCGGAATTCAGCATGGGGCTAAGGCGCGCTTCGGAGATCAGCCGCGCATCGCCGTTCATATGCCCGCCATAGACATGAATGGGCAGTTCCGGCCCGATGGCGGCCCGCACGGCCACCCCTTCTTCGGCCACGGCCACAAAAAACCGCCGCGCGCCAGCGCGTGCCAGTGCATGGGCCACATGGCCCGCCCCCAAGCCGTAGCCATTGGCCTTGACGGTTGCTGCGGTTTGCACCTGCGCCGAAGACAGCGCATCCAGCGCGCGCCAATTCGCCTGCAGGGCCGTGAGATCGATATGAAGCTGTGCCTGTGCCATGATTGCGCAGATGCGGAATTGCTGTGCAAAGGTCAAGCCGGAAAAGAGATGGTGCTGTGAGAGAGGATTGAACTCTCGACCTCTCCCTTACCAAGGGAGTGCTCTGCCACTGAGCTACCACAGCATGATGCGCGGCTAGGTAGTCGGAATTTACACGCCGTGCAAGCCCAATCTGGACGGTTTTTCAAACTTGCGCTACGACAGGGGCATGAGCACGAAAAAGCCCGATCCCGCCCCCGGCACAAAAACCCCCGACACCGCGCGCGCGGCGCGGTTGAAAGCGGCCCTGAAAGCGAATATCGCCAAACGCAAGGCGCAGGCACGGGCGCGCGATGGCGGGGCGCAGGCCCCGGAAGATGATAATGAAACGTGATTGAGCATAAAGGGCAAAGCAGATGGATTCGATTGTTGTTTCAGGGAATGGCCCCTTGCATGGGGAAATTCCGATTGCAGGGGCAAAGAATGCCTGCCTGACGCTAATGCCCGCAACATTGTTGACGGATCAGCCCTTGACGCTGACAAATGCGCCGCGCCTGTCGGATATCCGCACCATGTCCGAGCTGTTGCGCTCGCTTGGGGCCGAAGTGGCCAGCCTGCAACAAGGGCAGGTGCTGGCACTGTCCAGCCATGATCTGACATCGCACCGGGCGGATTACGATATTGTGCGCAAGATGCGCGCCTCCATTCTGGTGCTGGGGCCGATGCTGGCACGCGATGGGCATGCGGTGGTATCGCTGCCCGGTGGCTGTGCCATTGGCGCGCGGCCTGTGGATTTGCATCTGCGCGCGCTGGAAGCGATGGGCGCAGAGCTGGATTTGCGCGATGGCTATGTGCATGCCAAAGCGCCCGGCGGACTGAAAGGCGCGCGCTTTGTCTTTCCCATCGTGTCTGTCGGGGCTACGGAAAACGCGCTGATGGCCGCCACGCTGGCCAAGGGCACAACAATTCTGGAAAACGCGGCGCGAGAGCCGGAAATCGTGGATCTGGCGCAATGCCTGCGCCGCATGGGCGCGCAGATTGAGGGCGAGGGCACATCAACCATCACCATTCAGGGCGTCGCCAGCCTTGGGGGTGCCACGCACCCAGTGGTCACAGATCGGATCGAACTGGGAACCTATATGCTGGCCCCGGCCATTGCAGGTGGGTCTGTCGAATGTCTGGGCGGGCGGCTGGATCTGGTGCAGGCTTTTGCCGACAAACTGGCAGAGGCCGGGGTGGAGGTGGAAGAAACCGCGCGCGGCCTGCGCGTCACACGCCGGGCCGACCGCCTGAAAGCCGTGAATGTCGCGACAGAGCCTTTCCCCGGTTTCCCAACCGATTTGCAGGCGCAATTCATGGCCGCGATGTGCACCGCTGATGGCGAGTCGGTGCTGGAAGAGCATATTTTTGAAAACCGTTTCATGCATGCGCCCGAATTGATGCGCATGGGCGCACGGATAGAGGTGCATGGCGGCACGGCGCGGGTAACGGGTGTTGCCAAACTGCGCGGCGCGCCTGTCATGGCCACCGATCTGCGCGCTTCTGTTTCGCTTATTCTTGCGGGGCTGGCAGCGGAAGGGGAAACGGTGGTAAGCCGTGTGTATCATCTGGATCGCGGTTATGAGCATGTTGAGCAGAAACTGGGCGCTTGCGGCGCCAAGATCGAGCGGATCAAGGCATGAGTGATGCACGGTTTGAAGATGGCGACGAACGCCCGCTGAAACTGCAAGCGCTGGATGGGGATGATCTCAAAATCCTCTCGGCGCTGGTGCAGGATGCGGTTTTTCCGGTTTCTGAAATGGCATGGGATGCCCGACGCCGCCGATTCGCACTGTTGCTGAACCGGTTTCGCTGGGAATACACGGCCCGCGCAACTGGCCGTGGCGATTATGAACGGGTGCAATCGCTGCTTGTCTTTTCGGATGTGCTGGCCGTGGCCTCTACCGGGATAGAGCGCGATGACAAGGACGTAATCGTATCGCTGCTGGCGGTAGAGTTCCAGCCCGGAGAGGATGGCGCTGGCCATGTGGCACTCATTCTGGCCGGAGACGGGGAAATCCGGCTGACAGTGGAATGTCTTGATGCCATGCTGTCAGATGTGACACAGCCCTATCGCGCTGTATCAGGCCGCGCGCCTGATCACAAACTGTGACAGGGCCATCCTGCTGCCTTGGCCAGTGTGCTAAAGTCTGATCCGGGAAAAATTGCTGCCAAATCGGCTTTCTGTGCGAATTTGTTGCCTTGAAAGCACAGTTTTTCCCCGGCTGGGGCATTTTTCGTTGCGCGCTCGCATTTATCTCATAAGATATAAATCAGTTTCTTAAGATACGCAACGCTGCACAAGAGCGTCGCGCGTTTAGCGTTTTTGAAAAAATTTAGGAGCCATGAGATGATTTCCAGTATCAAAGGCCGCGTCATAGCGGCTGTCTGTGCCGCGCTAATGGTGGCCGCGCCTGCAACAGCGCAGGTGGTTGGCACACCCGGCGCGCCGTCCGGGTTTGGGCTGGCAGGTAATGTTGTGGCCTTTTCCTTGTCCGGCAGCTACGGCAGCAAGCGCGGGACAGGCCCCCAATCCACCCGGTATGATGCCTCTACATCGGTTGTCTTTGGCTTTGGTGATCCGGTGGATGGGATCGGTTTGCAGATTGGTGCCAATCTGACATCCTTTCGCAAATTCGGGAAATCCGGCTTTGTGACAGTCGGCGCCCATAAGATGTTTCAGTTGAGTGAGGCGGGGATTTACTCTGTCGCCCTGAATATCGACAATATTGCCCCTTGGGGCGATTCGAAAAAGAACAAGCTAAGCGGCAATCTTATCGTCTCATACATGACAGGTTTTGGCCCGCAGCTTGGGCTGGTGACTGTGGGTGTTACGAACAACACTACCCCAAATCGCAAGTTGAAGCCCGTTTTCGGGATCAGCACTGGCGTGACAGAGACAAGCTCTGTCGGCTTTGGCCATGCGGGGGATACGAGCACAATCGGCATGACATTCGCGCCACAAGCCCTGCAAGGCGCGTCAATATCCGTTGCCGCGAATCGTAACTGGAAAACGCGGCAAAACGGTGTGACAGTTGATATTGGCCGCGCATTTGCCCTGAAAGGATTCTGAACCATGTCATCTTTGAAAGCTGTTTTCGCAAGCGCTGCGATTGTTGGAACCTTCGCACTCAGTGGCGCGGCTCTGGCTGGGGCTGAACCTGTAACACCTGCGGTTTCTGTACCCCCCACGACAGTTATCGTTATTCCTGTTGGTGGCAGTGGCGGTGGCGGTGGCGTGAGCTTGCCATCGTTCTTTACCGTGACACCCCCTCAAGGCGGCGGCTTGGGTACGTTCACCTTTAGTTTGAGTGGGAGAGGTGAGCCAGTTTCTAACAATCCTATCTTCGGAGGATTGGGTAGCGATGCTATCATTGGCGGAACTGAAGGCGCAAGATAACGCCCGACGCTTGGCGTTGCGAGGCTAATTGCAGTCTTGACGCTTTGCATCGACTGGCTGCGCTGTCAGAATCAAAGCCCGCGCCAAGCGCGGGCTTTGCCCATCTTGGGGCCGTTTTGCGCGCGCGGGGCTTGAGACTGTCGGCCAAGGGCGCTAGGTCACGCCCATAGCCAAGGATATCGCCACATGCCTCAATTCCTAGACGCAAGCGCCCCAGATTTTGACACCCGCTTTGCTGCCCTTCTGGGCACAAAGCGCGAAGAAGCCGTGGATGTGGATGATACCGTAGCCGCCATCATTGCCGATGTGCGCGCGCGCGGCGATGCGGCGCTGATAGAGTTGACGGCCCGCTTTGACAGGCTGGAACTGACCCCCGAAACCCTCGCCTTCACCCGTGACGAGATAGACGCCCATTGCGCCAATGTCCCAGAGGCCGAGCGCGTGGCGCTGGAACTGGCCGCCGCGCGTATACGCGCCTATCATGCCCGCCAGCGCCCGGAAGATGCGCGCTGGCGCGACGAGCATGGCGCAGAATTGGGCTGGCGTTGGGGGCCTGTTGCGGCGGCGGGCCTGTATGTGCCGGGCGGGCTGGCAAGCTACCCGTCTTCTGTGCTGATGAATGCCATTCCCGCGCAGGTGGCGGGGGTGGAGCGGCTTGTCATCTGCGCGCCCACGCCGGGGGGTGTGGTTAACCCGCTGGTGCTGCTGGCCGCGCGATTGTCAGGCGTGGAAACCGTCTATCGCATTGGGGGCGCGCAGGCGATTGCCGCACTCGCCTATGGCACGCAAACCATCGCGCCCGTGGACAAGATCACAGGCCCCGGAAATGCTTATGTGGCTGCTGCAAAACGCCGTGTCTTTGGCCGTGTCGGGATTGATATGATCGCCGGGCCATCCGAGATTTTGGTGATAGCCGATAGCGACAATGACCCCGATTGGATTGCGCTGGATTTGCTGTCACAGGCCGAACATGATGAAAGCGCGCAATCCATCCTGATTACCACAGATGCCGGTTTTGGCCGCGCTGTGGCGGCTGCCGTGGACAAGCGGCTGGAAACGCTGGAGCGCCGCGCCATCGCGGGTGCAAGCTGGCGCGATCATGGCGCGGTTATCGTGGTGGATGATCTGGCACAGGCGGCCGCGCTGTCAGACCGGATTGCCCCCGAACATCTGGAATTATGCGTGGCCGATCCCGAAGCGCTGCTTTCCCAGATCAAACATGCGGGCGCGGTGTTTCTGGGCCATTGGACACCAGAGGCGATTGGCGATTATGTGGGCGGGCCAAACCATGTGCTGCCCACGGCCCGATCGGCGCGGTTTTCCTCTGGCCTGTCGGTGCTGGATTTCATGAAGCGCACCACCTTGGCGCGGATGACACCAGAGGCGCTGGCCGCCATTGGCCCTGCGGCAGAGCAACTGGCCATGTCCGAAAGTCTGGAAGCGCATGGGCTAAGCGTGCGCGCGCGGCTGGATCGGCTGAACCGCTAGCGCCTCTGGCCTTCACGCGCCGCCCACCCGGCTGGCACTTTCGCTTTGCGCCGGGCCGTGGCAATGTGGCTGCACAGGGGAAAGGGGGCTTTCATGGCGCTGATCTGTGTCTTTGATGCGTATGGAACGCTCTTCGATGTTGATGCCGCTGCGCGGGAAAGCGCTGTGCCGCGCGATCTATGGCCGCGCCTTGCGGCTCAGTGGCGGCGCAAGCAGTTGGAATATACATGGTTGCGCACAGTTGCGGGCGCGCATGTGGATTTCTGGCACGTCACACAAGATGCGCTGGATTGGGCGTTGGAATTGCTGGCGCTGGATGATCCGGCCTTGCGCGCCGAATTGCTGGCGCTCTATCGCCGTCTTGCGCCCTATCCCGAAGTGCCTGCCGTGCTGGCGCAGTTGCGTGCGCGGGGGCTAACGCTGGCGATTTTGTCCAACGGCGCGCGCGGGATGCTGGCGGATGCCGTGGCCTCGGCGGGGTTTGACGGGGTGTTTGACGCGGTTCTGTCGGTCGATGCCGTGGGGGCGTATAAGCCCGCGCCTGCGGTTTATGATCTGGTGGGCGCGGAATTTGGCTGCGCCCCGCGCGATGTGCTGTTCATTTCGGCAAATGGCTGGGATATCTGTTCGGGCGCGGCTTATGGGTTTCGCACACTTTGGCTTAATCGCTCTGGTGCGCCGGGGGACAGGCTGCATGGTGCCCCAGAAGCCGAGGCGCGCGACATGACGGCGCTTTTGCCGCTAATCGAAAGGCTCTGAGATGCCCAAATTCACCGCCCCCGACGGGGCAGAACTGCATTATTCCGACGCAGGCCATGGCCGGGCCTTGTTGTGCCTGTCGGGCCTGACGCGCAATGGCCGCGATTTCGATTATCTGGCCCCGCACCTGCCACCCTTGCGCCTGATAAGGCTGGATTATCGTGGTCGTGGCCAGTCGCAATGGACAGGGGCCGAAACCTATAGCGTCATGCAGGAAGGCGCGGATGTGCTGGCGCTGCTGGATCATCTGGGGCTGGATCAGGTGGCGATTTTGGGCACATCGCGCGGCGGCATTGTGGGCATGTATCTGGCGGCAGTGGCAAAGGACAGGTTGCGCGGCCTGTGCCTGAATGATGTTGGCCCGGTGATAGAGAGTGCGGGGCTGGCGCGGATTGCCGATTACATTGGCCGCAACCCCGCCGCGCGCAGCTACGCAGAGGCCGCCTTGGCGCTAGAGCGCGCCTGCCCGGAATTTGTGGGTGTTCCCGCCGGGCGCTGGCTGAGCGAGGCCAAATGTCATTTCATTGCCACGGATCAGGGCCTTGAAATCAATTATGATCCCGCCCTGCGCGATGCCTTTCTTGCGGCAATGTCAGGAGGCGGGGGCGATCTGTGGCCCATGTTTGCCGCCTGCGATGGTCTGCCGCTGGCCTTGATCCGGGGCGCGAATTCCAATCTGCTCAGCGCCGAAACTGCCGCAGAAATGCTTCGGCTGCGCCCGGATATGCGCTTTGCCGAAGTGCCGGGGCGCGGCCATATTCCGTTTCTGGATGAACCAGAGGCCGTGCAGGTAATCCACGAATGGCTGGGGCTGTGCCTATGAGCCTTGAGGCCGTTGATATCGCCATGATCCGCGCAAGTGCGGCGCGGCTGGAAGGGCACGCGCGGCGCACGCCGCTTCTGTCCTCCCCGTTTCTGGATAAAATCGCGGGGCGGCCTGTCTTTGTGAAGGCTGAATGCCTGCAACATACCGGAAGCTTCAAATTTCGGGGGGCGTGGTCGGCTATTACGGCTTTGCCACAGGGCGCGCGCGGGGTGATTGCCTTTTCATCGGGCAATCATGCGCAGGGCGTGGCCTATGCGGCAGGCTTGCGGGGCCTGCCTGCCGTGATCATCATGCCGCGCGATGCCCCTGCGATCAAGATTGCCAATACCCGCGCCTTGGGGGCAGAGGTGGTGCTGTATGACCGCGCGACAGAGGATCGCGATGCCTTGGGTGCCGAACTTGCCGCCGCGCGCGGGTTGGAGCTGATCCAGCCCTTTGACCACCCGCAAGTGATTGCCGGGCAAGGCAGCACAGGGCTGGAAATTGCAGCGCAGGCCCGCGCCCATGGGATAACACAGGCCGAGGTTCTGGTCTGTTGTGGCGGTGGCGGGCTGACATCTGGCATTGCCCTAGCGCTGGAGGCCGAGGCCCCGGAGATGCGCGTGCGCACAGTCGAACCCGAAGGCTTTGACGATGTGGCCAAATCGCTGGCCAGTGGCACGGTTGTCACCCATCCCGCGCGCTCTGGCCTGTGCGATGCGATCGTCACGCCCGCGCCGGGGCGGCTGACATGGCCCATCTTGCAGCGGCTCTGCGGGCCGGGGCTGGTGGTGAGTGAGGCGCAGGCGCTGCGCGCCATGGCGCTGGCCCATGAGCGGTTGAAACTGGTGCTAGAGCCGGGGGGCGCGGTGGCCTTGGCGGCGGCGCTGTTCCACCCAGAGAAAATTGACGCCAAGGCGGTGATCGTCACAGCCTCTGGCGGAAATGTGGATCGTGCGGTGTTCTTGCGCGCGCTAGAAGAAGGGGCTGGCCATGGCGATGGCTGATCTGGGCGATATCCGCCTGCATTACATGCTGGAGGGGCCAGCAGATGGCCTGCCTGTGGTGTTTTCCAACGGTTTGGGCACAGATTTGCACATGTGGGAGCCGCTTTTGCCCCACCTGCCGCCAGAGTGGCGGATTTTGCGCTATGACAGGCGCGGGCATGGGCTGTCCGATGTGACGCCCGCGCCCTATACGATGGGCGTTCTGGTGCGCGATACCGAGCGGTTGCTGGATCATCTGGGGATCGGGCCTTGCGTTTTTGTGGGCCTGTCGCTTGGCGGCATGGTGGCGCAAGGGCTGGCGGTAAAGCGGCCCGATCTGATCCGCGCGCTTGTGCTGTCCAACACGGCGGCGCGCATTGCCACGGCAGAAATCTGGGAAGACCGCGCACGCATGGCGCGCGCTGGCGGGTTGGAGGCTTTGGCCGATGCCTCGCTTGCGCGGTGGTTCTCGCCCAAGTTTCGCGCCAACCCAGAGATTGCGCGCTGGCGCGAGATGTTTGTCACCTCGCCCTTGGAGGGGTGGCTTGGGGGTGCGGCGGCCATTGCAGGGACGGATTTTTACACCACAACGGCCAATTTGCGCCTGCCTGTGCTGGGCATTGCGGGGGATCGCGACGGCTCTACCCCACCCGATCTGGTGCGCGAAACCGTGGAACTGGTTCCGGGGGCTGCTTTCGCGCTGCTGCGCGGGGCTGGCCATTTGCCACAGATCGAACAGCCCGAAGCCTATGCCGCCGCGCTGACAGGCTTTTTGCGTGACACGGGCATCTGGCCCCCGCGCGCAGGCAGTTGCGGGCATGAAAGCTGCGGGCCTGTTTGCGGCGGCGCATAAAGCGATCACTGCGAAACCCCGTTTCCATCTGCCCCGCCCCGCGCTAGGGTGGCACAAACAGGCATAAGGCCAGAGGCACACGCGCATGAGCGAGACGCAAACCCCCTATCAGGTTTTGGCGCGCAAATATCGCCCCGAAAGCTTTGCCGATCTTATCGGGCAAGAGGCGATGGTACGCACATTGCGCAATGCCTTTGCCGCAGACCGTATTCATCATGCCTTCATCATGACGGGCATTCGCGGCACAGGTAAAACCACCACAGCGCGGATCATTGCCAAGGGCCTGAATTGCATTGGCCCCGACGGGCAAGGCAGCCCCACAACAGAGCCTTGCGGGCAATGCGAGCATTGCCGCGCCATCACCGATGGCCGCCATGTCGATGTGCTGGAAATGGACGCGGCCTCGCGCACAGGTGTGGATGATATCCGCGAGATCATTGCCTCTGTTGCTTATCGGGCGGCCTCTGCCCGGTATAAGATTTACATCATCGACGAAGTGCATATGCTGTCCAACAACGCGTTTAACGCGTTGCTGAAAACGCTGGAAGAACCGCCCGCGCATGTGAAATTCATCTTTGCCACAACCGAGATTCGCAAAGTCCCTGTCACAGTGCTGTCGCGCTGCCAGCGGTTTGATTTGCGCCGGATCGAACCCGAAGTGATGATTGCGCATTTGCAAAAAGTGGCGCAGGCCGAAGGTGGGCAGGTGGCGCAAGATGCGCTGGCGCTGATTACCCGCGCGGCAGAAGGATCGGTGCGCGATGCCATGTCGCTTCTGGATCAGGCCATCAGCCATGGTGCAGGCGAAACCAGCGCCGATCAGGTGCGCGCCATGCTGGGGCTGGCAGATCGCGCGCGGGTGCTGGATTTGTTCGATCACATCATGCGTGGCAATGCGGCGGCCGCGCTGGAAGAGCTGGCCGCGCAATATGCCGATGGGGCCGATCCCATGGCCGTGCTGCGCGATCTGGCAGAAATTACGCATTGGCTAAGCGTGACCAAGATCACGCCAGAAGCGGGAAATGACCCCCCCATCTCGCCCGATGAGCGGGACAGGGGCGCAGAGATGGCGGCAAACCTGCCCATGCGGGTACTGATGCGCGCATGGCAAATGCTGCTTAAGGCGCTGGAAGAGGTGGCCCAGGCCCCCAATGCGATGATGGCCGCCGAAAT
>JAIUNA010000036.1 GCA_022565265.1 Roseinatronobacter sp.
AATCTCCGAAAATGCGCCGAAGGTTGCAACCCGCAAATCCTCGGAAATGGTACTGGAAATTGTCAATCAGGTTTGCCCTGAAACCTTGGGCGGATCAGCCGATCTGACAGGGTCTAACAATACCAAGACTGCCGGATTGGGTGTGTTTTCACCCGAAGATCGTAAAGGCCGCTATGTCTATTACGGTATCCGCGAACATGGGATGGCGGCGGCCATGAACGGCTTGGCGCTGCATGGCGGGATCAAACCCTATGGCGGCACCTTCCTGTGTTTTACCGATTATGCGCGCGGTGCCATGCGGCTTTCGGCGCTGATGGGTGTGCCTGTGACCTATGTGATGACGCATGATTCCATTGGCTTGGGCGAAGATGGGCCAACCCACCAACCGGTGGAACATCTGGCCATGCTGCGCGCCACACCCAACACCCATGTTTTCCGCCCCTGCGATACAGTAGAAACGGCAGAGGCTTGGGAACTGGCGCTGACCAGCGCGCGTACGCCCTCTGTGCTGGCGCTGACACGGCAAAACCTGCCCACCTACCGCACCGAGCACAAGGTCAAGAACCTGACTGCGCAAGGGGCCTATGTACTGGCAGAGGCCGAGGGCAAGCGTCAGGCGATCCTGATGGCCACAGGCTCTGAGGTGGAAATCGCCATGGCGGCGCGTGATCTGCTACAGGCCGAAGGGATTGGCACACGGGTTGTCTCTTTCCCCTGCTGGGAGCTGTTTGAAGAGCAGCCAGAAGCCTATCGCCGCAAAGTGCTGCCTGCCGGGCCAGTGCGTGTAGCGATTGAGGCAGGTATCCGCTTTGGCTGGGATCGCTGGCTGTTCGGCGAGCGCGGGCGGCGCGAGAAATCGGGCTTTGTGGGGATGCATGATTTCGGCGCATCTGCACCTGCACCAGAACTGTATGAGCAATTCGGCATCACAGCCAAGGCGACGGCCGCCAAGGTAAAAGCACTTCTGGGATAAGAAACCGCAGAACTGGCCAGACCGTGGCAAACATAAAAAGGTGCGTGGGAAACCACGCCCCTTTTTTCGTCATACCACAGGCGCGCTTATTGCGGCGTCAGACCGCGCAACCGCTCGCCCCGGCGGCGCAGTAATTCCACCACTGTCAAAAGCGCGATGGAGATCAGGACAAGGATAGTGGCCACGGCAAGAATGGTGGGGCTGATATCTTCGCGTATCCCAGACCACATCTCGCGCGGGATGGTGCGTTGCTCTACCCCGGCGACAAAAAGCACCACCACAATCTCGTCAAACGAGGTGATAAAGGCAAAGAGCGCGCCAGACACCACGCCGGGCAGGATCAGCGGCATAGTGATCTTGAAAAAGCTGCGCGCGGGCGAAGCGCCCAGATTGGCCGCAGCCCGTGTCAGGGATTGATCAAACCCCACCAATGTGGCTGTTACCGTGATCACCACAAAGGGCGTGCCCAGCGCCGCATGGGCCAGCACCACCCCAAGATATGTCTGGGCGATATTGATGGAGGAGAAGAAGAAGAACATCCCCGCCGCAGAGATGATCAGCGGCACGATCATGGGCGAGATCAGTATCCCCATGATCAGCCCTTTTGCAGGCATTTCCGAACGTGACAGCCCCAAAGCCGCCAGCGTTCCCAGAGTGGTGGACACGATTGTCGCAGCAATCCCGATACTGAAGGAATTACGGATCGAACGCATCCAGCTTTCAGAGCCAATAAAATCCCGATACCAGCGCAGGCTGTACCCTTCAGGATTCAGCGTCAGCATCTCGCGGGTGAAGGTGAAAAAGGGCTGCGCATTGAAGCTGAGCGGGATCATGATCAGGATCGGAGCCAACAGGAAGAAGAAGATCGCATAGCAGATCACCCGGAAGGCATAATGCCAGATCTTGTCCTTGGCGGTGTAATAGGCGGGCATGGACATGGCGTATCTCTCCCTTATCCAAGCTTCAGGCTGTCAGCGCCGACAAGCCGGTTATAGAGCCAATACAAGACCAGAACCCCCACCAGCAGCATAGAGCCCAGCGCAGCCGCCAGCCCCCAGTTCAGCGATTGCTGGATATGGCGCGCAATCTCGTTAGAAATCATACGCCCGGATTGGCCGCCCACCAGCGCGGGCGTAATGTAATAGCCGATAGAGATGATGAATACGAGCACACCCCCTGCCCCGATCCCCGGCAGGGTTTGCGGGAAATAAACACGCCGGAACGCTGTCCAAGGCGTTGCGCCAAGGCTTTTGGCGGCGCGCACATAGCTGGGCGGGATGGTGCGCATGACCGAATAGAGCGGCAACACCATGAAGGGCAGCAAGATATGCGTCATCGCAATGATGGTGCCGGTCTGATTGTAAATCAGGCTGAATCGGCCTGCATCATCTATCACCCCAAGCCCCACAAGCGTATTGTTGATCACCCCCTGTTGCTGCAACAGCACGATCCAGGCCGAGGTACGCACCAGAAGCGATGTCCAGAAGGGCAAAAGCACCGCGATCATCAAGAGATTAGCGTAGCGCATGGGCAGGCTGGACAGGTAATAGGCAATCGGAAAGCCCAGCAAGAATGTCATGCCCGTAATCACAAGGCGCAGGGCAAGAGTGCGGCCAAACAGCGATACATAGATGCGCCGGTTTTCATCGCGCTTTACGATATTGCCGAATTCATCATATTCCCGGTCGAGCGCCGCGATATAATAGGAAAGCGTCAGGGGCCGCCCCTCGCGCTGGATCACCCGCCACAATTCCGGCTGGCCCCAGAGCCTATGGGCATCGGTAAATGCCTCGCGGAACGGAGCCTCAAAATTGGGCACATCGCGCGCCGTGCGGGAAATCGCGCTGCGCGCCGCGCTCAGTTCATAATTCAGGCGCACGCCCAAAGGGCCTATGCGCTGCTCGCGCCTTGGCCGCTCCAGATCATCCATGATATCTGCATGTAGCGCAACAAAGACACGTTCGGGGGGTACTGCGCGCCCATCCCAATCGCGCAATTCATCCAGCGTGCGGGGCAAAGCATTCACGATCTGCGGATTATCCACAGAGCGCCACATCATTTGCAGGATCGGAAAGGCGAAAAAGATCAGGATAAAGGCCAGAAGCGGGGATACCAGCGCAAAGGCCGTCAACTTGCGGCGCCGATTTGCGCGCTCCAGCGCGCGGCGCAGCGGTGTTCCGTCCGAGGTGAGCAACCTGCCCCGGCTATCCGTGGCCGAACCCGTTTGCGCTGTTGCATCCGCCATAGCCATGCCCCTTGCACTCTGTCTGTGATGTGAAATTCCGCCAAAGGCGTGTCAGGGCGCAGATATGCGCCCTGACAGGGATATTGCTTATTGCAGCATCCAGTTTGCAAAACGCTCGCGCAGCTCGTCGCCGTAATCGGCCCAGAAATCATTATCCAGCACGATCGGCGCGAAGTAGTTATCGGGATTGGTGGGCATATGCGGGGCCATGTCGATCCCAAGATCAGCATGCTGGCCGACAACACCCGCAGAAGAAGCGCGCGCCGGGCCAAAGCTGATAAATTTGGCCTGATCGGCCAGACGCTGGGTATCTGTTGCCCAATACAGGTATTCCATCACCAGATCGACATTCGGCCCATCCGCAGGCACGACCCAGCCATCCCACTCTACGACCTGACCATCCCAGATGATCTCGGCATCCATGCCTTCCACTTCGATCGCATCGAACATCCGGCCATTATAGCCTGTGGCAAAAGCGACTTCGCCATCTGCCAGCAGTTGGGGCGCCTGCGCACCTTCTGTCCAGAAGATGATGTGATCCTTGATGGTGTCCAGCTTGGCAAAGGCACGATCCACGCCTTCCGGGGTTGCCAGCACCTCGTAGATATCATCCGGGTCAACCCCATCGGCATAAAGCGCCCATTCCAGATTTGTGCCGGGACGATCTTGCAATGCGCGGCGGCCAGGGAAATTCTCGACATCGAACAGATCCGCAATCGAGGCTGGCTGAGCATCTGCGGGGAATGCACCGGGGCGGAAGGTCAGAACTGTGGAATAAACGATCTGAGGAATGAAGCACTCGCCCAAGCTGCCGGGCAAGAAATCCTCGCTTGCGGGCGTGCCATCGGGCGCAGGGGCCAGCATGGCATCATGATCGATTTGCAGGATGATCCCTTCATCACAGGCAAGCTGCGCGTCAGAGGGCAGCATATCCACCAGATCCCAGGTTACATTGCCTGCTTGGGCCTGCGCACGCAGCCCCGCCAGCGCATTGGCCGAACCATCATCATTTGCGATTGTGACATGGGGGTTCAATTCCATGAATGGCGCATGATAGGCGCGCTGCTGGCTGGCAGTGTAAGCACCGCCCCAAGACACGATTGTCAGCGAAACCGGGTTTTGCGCCGCGGCACTCAGCGCCAGAACGCTGGCAACGCTGCTCAAGCCGATCAGTTTCAATTTCGTGGACATGGAATACCTCCTAGGTTGGTTTTGGGCGCAGCAAGACTGCGCACCTTTTCAGACAGCCCCATCCCTCGGACTGCAGTTTATTGCCGGGCCAAGCCTATTTCGGGCAATCCAGCGCGCGGCAGTCTTTCGGCATCCAGCCGATCTCGATCATCTCGCCCGGCTTGTGGCGCACCTGATCCGGCGCGTTGCGGGTTTTCATGATGAAATTCTCGTTGCCCGCCACTTTCAGGCGGGTGCGGAACACATCGCCCATATAGATGAATTCCATCACCTGGGCCTTGATCAAATGCGCATCCGCATCCAATCGGTCTTTGTTGGCTTCAACCCGCTCTGGCCGGATGGAAACGCGGGTGCGTTCGCCCACCTGTGTCACATTGACGGGCTTGGCATCGATCAATTCGCCCCCATCCAGTTGCACGACGCAGGCATCACCGCGGATTTCCGTCACCACGCCATCAAGCGTGTTATTCTCGCCAATAAATTGCGCGACAAAGGAATTGCACGGCTCTTCATACAGCACATCTGGCGGATCAAGCTGCTGAATGCGCCCATCTTCAAAAACCGCGACATTATCCGACATTGTCAGCGCTTCGGTCTGGTCATGGGTGACATAGACAGTCGTAATGCCCAGCTCATGCGCCAGACGCGTGATTTCAAACTGCATATGTTCGCGCAACTGCTTGTCCAGCGCGCCCAAGGGTTCGTCCATCAACACCAGTTCGGGTTCAAACACCAGCGCGCGGGCAAGGGCTATGCGCTGTTGCTGCCCGCCCGATAGTTGCGCAGGGCGGCGGTTGGCGAATGCGCCCATCTGCACCATATCCAGCGCGCGCTTGATTTTTTTCTCGCGGTCTGACTTTCCAAGCCCGCGCACTTCCAGCGGAAACGACAGGTTTTCCCCGACTGTCATATGCGGAAAAAGCGCGTAATTCTGAAACACCATCCCAATGCCGCGTTTATGGGGGGGAACGGTATTGATCGGGCGGCCATCGAGCAGAATTTCGCCATGCGTGGCCGTTTCAAATCCTGCCAACATCATCAGGCAGGTGGTCTTTCCAGAGCCTGACGGGCCAAGCATTGTCAGGAATTCGCCCTTGGCGACAGACAGATTCAGGTCTTTCACCACAAGGGTTTCACCATCGTAACTTTTCTGGACTCCGTCAAATACGACAAAGCCGTCGCTCTTTTGTGATGCGACCACGCGTATCTCCCCGTTTATCGGCGGTATTCCGCTCTTGTCATGGGATAAGTAAAACCAAGCACACCCTTGATTGCAACCCATAACTTTTTTCATCCACGCAAAGGCGAGAATAAAAGACAAAAGGCCGCCTCAGCGCCGATTTGCGGCAAAATTGCCCGCAAATGCGACAAATTCGGAATAAACGCCCACTGCAAAAGCGCAATTTTCAAGCCCGCAGCGATACCGCAACGCGACAAGAGAGGCGCAAAAACACAGAATTTCGGGAAAAATGGTGCGGTCGAGAAGACTCGAACTTCCACGGGAGTTACCCCACAGCGACCTCAACGCTGCGCGTCTACCAATTCCGCCACGACCGCACATGACTTGGTGGCGGCGTCTTACCTGCTCGCCCAACGCTTGTGAAGAGGGAAAACGCAAAATGAGGGCGCTGCAAGCGGGTTATCTTTGGCCCAATCTCAGGCCAGTGGCTTGGCGCTGTATCGCAAAGGTATTCGCCCTCTCGCAAAAGCGACTGATGCTGATGGGGCGATCGGGCGTGTAGTGGCTCTGGGCGCTGGCACCATGCCGTAAACTTCCCCCCTCGCAGGCCGATATGCGGTGGGCTAATACCCTTGGTTCCGCACTTGGGACGTCGGGCACCGGCCCCGTCCTGATCCAAGCCGATATCGCGTATCTTTTATCAGTTGGCGAACACTGGCCCCGCCGTAGCTTTCGCGCTAGAAGCACAGCCCTGACCCCGGTTTCAGGCAGGGATACCCCGCAATGACACACAGCCCGCTTGCCGATAATCTGGAATGGAAAATCCTGCCCGGCCTTTCGGATTACGAGAGCACACGCGCCGCGATGGAAACCCGCGTGGCCGAAATTGCAGCAGGGCACGCGCCAGAGGCTATATGGCTTCTGGAGCACCCCCCCCTATACACGGCCGGAACCAGTGCGCGCCCGGATGATCTGGTCGCGCCAAACCGCTTTCCTGTCTATTCTGCCGGGCGCGGCGGGCAATATACCTATCATGGGCCGGGCCAGCGGGTGGTTTATGCCATGCTTGATCTCAACATGCGCGGGCGCGATGTGCGCTGTTTCGTGCATGATATGGAAGCATGGGTCATTGCCACACTGGCCGAATTTGGCATTCGGGGCGAACGGCGCACAGGGCGTGTCGGTGTCTGGGTCACGCGGCCTGAAAAGCCCCCCCAGCCCGATGGCAGCGCGCGCGAGGATAAAATCGCCGCAATCGGGATCAAGCTGCGGCGCTGGGTCAGCTTTCATGGCCTCTCGATCAATGTGGAACCCGACCTGACCCATTTTGAGGGAATCATCCCCTGCGGTATCCGCGAACATGGCGTCACCTCGCTGGTCGATCTGGGGCTACCTGTGACAATGGAAGATGTTGATCTGGCTTTGCAGCGCAGTTTCACACAGGCTTTCGGCAGCGCGACCTGTGCAAAAGACTGATTCGCGGCACCAAGCGGGCTTTGGGCAGGGTTCTCGCCTTGATCCATGTCAAAAATATCGCATCTGCGACACTTGAAGCATTGCTCTGTGAAAAGTCACATTCTAAAAGCGTAGTATACCGTGCCACACAAGCGCGTGATGCGTGCAGGTGTGATACGGCGGAAATCAGGGGCAGGTTTGCCCCTCTGGACGACAACAGTTGCGATCAACGCAACAGGAATCGGGAACTGGAGTAGCCAATGGCCGATGCAGCCACCCATGACCACGGGCACGAAGATACACGCTCGTTCTTCACCCGCTGGTTCATGTCCACCAACCACAAGGATATCGGTATCCTTTATCTGTTCACCGCCGGGATTGTCGGTTTCATCGCTGTGGCCTTTTCGGTCTATATGCGCATGGAGCTGATGGAGCCGGGCGTGCAATACATGTGCATGGAAGGCGCAAGCTTTACCGCGCAGGATAACTGCACACCCAATGGCCATATCTGGAATGTGCTGGTCACTGCGCATGGCATCTTGATGATGTTCTTCGTGCTGATCCCGGCGCTGTTTGGTGGTTTCGGCAATTATTTCATGCCGCTGCAAATCGGTGCGCCTGACATGGCGTTCCCGCGTCTGAACAACCTCAGCTACTGGCTGTTTGTGGCCGGTTCCGCGCTTGCGGTGGCTTCGGTGCTCTCGCCCGGTGGCAATGGCCAGCTTGGCTCTGGCGTGGGCTGGGTGCTGTATCCGCCCCTCTCCACCAATGAAGCCGGCTATTCAATGGATCTGGCCATCTTCGCGGTGCATGTATCGGGGGCCTCGTCCATTCTGGGGGCGATCAATATCATCACTACCTTCCTGAACATGCGCGCGCCGGGGATGACCCTGTTCAAGGTTCCGCTGTTTGCATGGTCTGTCTTCATCACTGCATGGATGATCCTGCTGGCACTGCCTGTGCTGGCCGGTGCGATTACCATGCTGCTGACAGACCGGAATTTCGGCACATCCTTCTTTGATCCCGCAGGCGGGGGCGACCCGATCCTGTATCAGCATATCCTGTGGTTCTTCGGGCATCCGGAAGTCTATATCATCATCCTGCCGGGCTTCGGGATTATCAGCCATGTGATTGCGACCTTCTCGCGCAAGCCGATCTTTGGCTATATGCCGATGGTTTGGGCCATGATCGCCATTGCGGCACTGGGCTTCATCGTCTGGGCGCACCATATGTACACGGTGGGCATGTCGCTGACCCAGCAAACCTATTTCATGCTGGCCACGATGGTGATTGCGGTACCGACAGGGATCAAGATCTTCTCATGGATCGCAACCATGTGGCGCGGCTCTGTCAGCTTCGAAACACCGATGCTCTGGGCCTTCGGCTTTCTGTTCCTGTTCACAGTGGGCGGGGTGACAGGGCTGGTGCTGAGCCAAGCGCCAATCGACAGGGTGTATCATGACACCTATTATGTGGTTGCGCATTTCCATTATGTGATGTCGCTGGGGGCGGTGTTTGCGCTCTTTGCCGGGATCTACTACTGGATGGGCAAGATGTCTGGCCGCCAATACCCGGAATGGGCTGGCAAGCTGCATTTCTGGGCCATGTTCATCGGGGCAAACCTGACATTCTTCCCGCAGCACTTCCTGGGCCGTCAGGGCATGCCGCGCCGCTATATCGACTATCCTGAAGCCTATGCGCTGTGGAACTATGTCAGCTCGATCGGCGCGTTTATCAGCTTTGCCTCTTTCCTGTTCTTCATCGGGGTTGTGTTCTACACGCTGCGCTTTGGCGCACGGATCACCGAAAAGAACTATTGGAACGAGCACGCTGATACGCTGGAATGGACTCTGCCCACGCCGCCGCCCGAACATACATTCGAGCAGCTTCCCAAGCGTGAGGACTGGGACAAGCAGCACGCGCATTAAGCGCGCGCTGGCGGAGCGATCATGCCTGCTTACTGGACAATAACACCTCAGGCCCCCGGCAGCGCGCCGGGGGCCTTTGCCTTGGCAAATGCGGACGGGGCCACATACCGGCTGGAACTGACGCCCAATCTTTCCATGGGCGCGCGGGGCTTTGCGCGCATGATCATGATAAGCGCGGCCTTTCTGGCCCTCCCCCTTCTGGCAGTGCTGGGAACACCTGTGCTCTGGGGGTTGCTGCCCTTTGCGGGCCTCGCGCTGTGGGCTTTGTGGTATGCCCTCAGCTGCAATGCGGGCGAACGCGCAAAGCTGCGGGAGGATCTTGTCTTGTCACGCGAGGCGATAGAGATAACCCGGACAAACCCGCGCGCCCCTGCGCAGCACTGGCAGGCCAACCCCTATTGGGTGCGCCTGACACTGACCGATACAGGCGCAAAGGTGGAAAACTATCTGACGCTGGAAGGGGCGGGCCGGGTGGTGGAACTGGGGGCTTTCCTAAGCCCGGAAGAGCGCGCGGCGCTGCATGACGATCTGTCCCGCGCGCTGCGCCATTTGCGCTGAAGCAGACTCTGGGGGCTTTGCCCCCTCGCCCCCCAGGATATTTTTGCCAAGATGAATTCAGCCGATCTGCGCAGCAACTGCGGCGGCGCGGCGGCGGTCTGTCAATGTCTGGGCGCCTGTGACAGCCGGCAAAAAGCGAAACCGAAACGCCTGAAGCCGCTTCTCTGGAGCGGCTGGCGGATAGCCTATCCTATCGAGGCTGTTGTCAAGCGGCAGATCAGCGCCAAAGCCTTCGGGCCAAAAGGCCAGCCCCTGACGCGCAAGGCGGCGCCAGTCAAAGCGCGGGCCGGGATCTTCCTTGCGGTCAGGGGCCATGTCGGAATGGGCAATGACAGCGCGGGCTGGAATGTGCCACCGGTGTTGTATCTGGGCAAGCAGTGCCTCCAGCGCCTGCATCTGTGGCTCTGGAAAGGGTTGTGCACCGGTATTTGCCAGCTCTATCCCGATGGAATGGGAATTGATATCGGAGCGGCCCTGCCATGAGCCTGCCCCTGCATGCCAAGCGCGGTGTTCCTCTGCCACCAATTGCCAAAGCTGCCCTTTCGGGGAGATGAGATAATGCGCAGAGACTTCGGCCTCAGGATCACAAAGCCGCGCCAAGGCTGCGGCCGTGTTGTGCATTCCGGTGTAATGCAGCACGATTATGCCGGGGCGCAGCCCCTCGCGCCGCGGCCCGAAATTTGGTGAGGGATGCCAGATTGGCTGCAAGACCCTGTGCGGCAGTTACTGGCGGGCGCGCACTGTACGTGCGGCCTGCCGAAACGGCGCGGGATCCCACCAGCAGGCAAAGCCATCACCATCTGGGTCGAGATGGTTGGGGTCACGCTCTGGCCCGCCAGCGGCCAGGAAAGCTTCCTGGGCAAGATCCTGACTGGCGAATTGCGCGCAAGCGGCCTCCCAGCGCCGCCAGCGCAGCGGATGGTTGCGATTGAACCGCGCCTGCCCCACAGTATGCTGGCTTGAAAGCGCGTAGACAAACAGGTTTGGCCCACTGCCACCGCCCTGCCCCAACTCAGCGTCACTGACGCGCACTTGCGGGACGAAATCACGCTCGATCAGGCGATCGGGCTGGGCCGTCCCGAAGGGCTGGGGCGTAAATTGTTGTTCGCTGACGCCCGCGCTTTGGGGGTTGGCACTGGCCATCTGGGTTGGGGCACCGGACAGATTTGCCCCCGTTGCAGAGAGCGGCGCACCCACGCTTTGTTGCGCTACGGGAAATTCTGGTGCCGGAAACTGGCCCTGCGGGCGCGTGTCGCCGCGCACTGCGGCCACGGCCTCTGCCCCGATCGTGCCGCTGGTAGGCTGTGGCTGGCCTGCGAATTGCGGCGCACCTGTGGGCGCGGCCTGCACCCCGCGCGCCTGCGAGGCCTCGGCCCGGCGAATGCGCGACAACTCTTCCTGAGCGCGCATATATTGGGCGTAATCGCTAAACCCGACCCCACGCCCGGTGGCATCGATGACATTGGAATAGGGGGTTGATGTATCGCACGCAGCAAGCATGGCCATAGCCAAGCCTGCCATGGTCAGGGTTTTCAAGTTCAGCATTGCCACTCTCAGCCTCAAAAGCTTATGGCGCAGATTACCACCATTTTGCGGGTTTGGAAACAAAGCCTGTTGCCCCCTCAAGAACATGTGCGGTGTTCAGAAGCGCGCCTTCTTCCCATGGCCGCCCAATCAGTTGCAGCCCCAATGGCAGCCCCTGCGCATCCAGCCCCGCAGGAACCGCGACCCCCGGCAGCCCGGCCAGATTGACAGTCACGGTAAACACATCATTGAGATACATCTGCACGGGATCAGCCTCGGCCATCTCTCCCAGCCCAAAGGCAGCAGACGGGGTGGCGGGCGTGAGGATCGCATCTATCCCAGCTGCGAAAGCCTGTTCAAAATCGCGCTTGATCAGGCTGCGCACTTTGCGCGCGCGGTTGTAATAGGCATCATAAAACCCCGCAGACAGCACATATGTACCGATCATGACGCGGCGCTGTACCTCTGGCCCAAAGCCTTCGGCGCGGGTTTTTTCATACATCTCGGTAATGCCATCCCCTTGCCCCAGCGTGGCGCGGTGGCCGTAGCGCACCCCGTCATAGCGTGCAAGGTTGCTGGATGCCTCGGCAGGGGCGATCACGTAATAAGCGGGCAGCGCATATTTTGTGTGCGGCAAAGAGATATCCACGATATCGGCACCCGCATCGCGCAGCATATCTGCGCCCTGTTTCCACAGGGCCTCTATCTCTGCGGGCATGCCATCCATGCGGTATTCGCGCGGGATGCCAATTTTCTGGCCGCGGATATCGCCTGTCAGCATGGCCTCGAAATCGGGGACTGGCAGATCGGCGCTGGTGGAATCCTTGGCATCATGGCCACACATGGCCTGCAACATGATCGCCGCATCGCGCACGGTTTTTGTCATTGGCCCGGCCTGATCGAGGGAGCTGGCAAAGGCCACGATCCCCCAGCGCGAGCAGCGGCCATAGGTGGGCTTGATCCCCACAGTGCCCGTGAAGGCAGCAGGCTGGCGAATGGAGCCGCCAGTATCCGTACCCGTGGCCGCAAGGCACAAATCCGCCGCAACCGCCGCCGCAGACCCGCCCGAAGACCCGCCCGGCGTCAGATCGCGGGCATCCACTTTCCACGGGTTGATCACATTGCCATAGACAGAGGTTTCATTGCTGGAGCCCATGGCGAATTCATCCATGTTCAGCTTGCCCAGCATCACCGCGCCTGCATCGCGCAACTGCGCGGAGACGGTGGATTCATATTCCGGCCGGAAGCCTTGCAGGATGCGGCTTGCGGCCTGAGAGGGCACGCCTTCGGTGCAGAACAAATCTTTTATCCCAACCGGAATGCCGCACATCGCCGGCGCATCGCCCGCAGCAATACGGGCATCAGCGGCCTTGGCGCGCTCTATCGCCAATTCCGGGGTGTGATGCACAAAGGCATTCAGCTTTTCTGCGCCCGCAATCGCATCAAGGCATGCTTCGGTCAGTTGCACCGCTGTCACATCGCCTGCGCGCAGATGGTCGCGCGCCTGCGCAATGGTCAGTTTGTTCAGATCGCTCATTCCACCACCTTCGGAACCGCAAAAAACCCCTCGCGCGCATCGGGCGCATTGGACAGGATTTTGGCCTGAATATCGCCATCCGTCACACCATCCTGTCGCCGTTTCAGGCGCATGGGGGTGACAGATGTCATCGGCTCTATCCCCTCCACATCCACGGCATTCAATTCCTCCATGAAGGTCAGAATCTGGCTGAGTTCCTGCGCCAAGGCGGGCAGGTTGCCTTCCGGCACGGCGATACGGGCCAGATGGGCCACTTTGCGCGCGGTCTCAAGGTCGATCTCGGACATGCGAACTCCGGCATTCGGGATGGGTATTTTGGGGCTTGTCCTTGGCATTTAGCGGCATGGCGCGCAAGGTGCAAGCGCGCGCGCGGCTTTCGCGATTGTCGCACCTGCGGGGGCGCGCTACATCTGCGCCCAGACCCATCGTTCGGAAGGACGTGAAACATGCGCGACACCGCCCCGCAAACCATCCATCTGGCCGATTACCAGCCGCCGCCCTTTCTGGTAGAGCATACGGCCCTGACATTTCGCCTCTCGCCCACAGCCACGCGGGTTTTGGCGCAAATCCGCTTTGCCCCCAACCCCAAGGCAAGGCCGGGCCATGATCTGCGGCTGGATGGCGAAGGGCTGCGCCTGATTGCAGCCAGTATAAACGGCCAGCCCATCACCGCTGCGCCCGATACAACCGGGCTGACACTCCCGGCGCGGGATTTGCCGCAAGGCGCGTTTGTCTGGCAAGCCGAGGTTGAAATCACACCCGAAGGCAATACGGCGCTGGAGGGGCTTTATATGTCGGGCGGCATGTATTGCACCCAATGCGAGGCAGAGGGATTTCGCAAGATCACCTTCTACCCCGACCGCCCCGATGTGATGGCCCCGTTCGATGTGCGTATCGAATCTGATTTGCCTGTGCTTTTGTCAAATGGCAATCTTGTGGGCCAAGGGGCGGGCTGGGCCGAATGGCATGATCCGCATCCCAACCCCAGCTATCTTTTTGCCCTTGTGGCAGGCGATCTGCGCGGCAGCTTTGACAGGTTTCGCACAATCGAGGGGCGCGAAGTGGCGCTCAATATCTGGGTGCGCCCCGGCGATGAAGACAAGACAGCCTATGCAATGGACGCGCTGAAACGCGCGATGCTGTGGGATGAACAGGTTTATGGCCGCGCCTACGACTTGGACATTTTCAACATTGTGGCTGTAGATGACTTCAATATGGGCGCAATGGAGAACAAAGGCTTAAACATTTTCAACTCTCGCTATGCGCTGGCCTCACCTCAGACGGCGACGGACGGAGATTATGCCAGCATAGAGCGGATCATCGCGCATGAGTATTTTCACAACTGGACAGGCAACCGCATCACCTGCCGCGACTGGTTTCAACTCTCGCTGAAAGAGGGGCTTACAGTATTTCGCGACCAGCAATTCATGGGCGATATGCGCGGCCATGCAGTGAAGCGAATTGGCGATGTGCAGACATTGCGCGAACGGCAGTTCCGCGAAGATGCCGGGCCGCTGGCCCATCCGGTGCGGCCAGAAAGCTATGTCGAGATCAACAATTTCTATACAGCCACTGTCTATGAAAAAGGCGCAGAGCTGATCCGCATGCTGCATCTGCTGGTGGGCGAGGCCAGCTACAGCGCGGCCCTTGATCTCTATTTCACCCGCCATGATGGGCAGGCCTGCACCATAGAAGATTGGATCGCGGTATTTGAAGAAGCTGCGGGCCGCGATTTGTCACAATTCAAACGCTGGTATGGGCAGGCTGGCACGCCGCGCGTGGATGTGACAGAAGAATGGGACGCAGGCCGCTACACACTGACACTGCGCCAGCACACGCCCCCCACCCCCGGCCAACCACTCAAAGAGCCGCTGCTGATTCCTGTAGCCTTGGGCCTGATCGGGCGGGGTGGGGCTGAAATCCTGCCAACACAGGTTTTGGAACTGAACAGCCCAGAGCAGAGCTTTACCTTCGAGGGGCTGCCAGAGCGGCCAGTTGTTTCTGTGCTGCGCGGGTTTTCAGCGCCTGTGATCGTCAACCATGGTTTAAGCCACGAGGATCGCGCTGTGCTGCTGGCGCATGACACCGACCCTGTAAACCGGTTCGAGGCCGGGCGCGCGCTGGCGCAAGACATTCTTCTGGCCATGATCCGCAAGGGCGCGAAGCCGGGGCCGCAGTATCTGGAGGCCCTGCGCCACATGCTGCGCGATGAAGGGCTAGACCCTGCCTTTCGCGCGCTCGCACTGCGCCTGCCGGGCGAGGATGATCTGGCAGGCGCGCTGCATGCGGCGGGCGAAATCCCCGATCCCGATGTGATCCATCACGCCCGTGAAACCGCGTCGCGCCTGATTGCCGAAGCCCTCGCCCCCGATCTGGCCGCAATATTCGCCGCCATGCAAACCCCCGGCCCCTATAGCCCAGATGCCCGCGATGCCGGGCGGCGCGCACTTCGGGTGCAGGCCGTAGCGTTGCTGGCGCGGGTGGATGGCGGGGCAAAAGCGGCAGAGGTTTTTGCCCGCGCCGATAATATGACAGAACAATCAGGCGCATGGGGTGCATTGCTGGCAATTGGCAAAGCAGAGGAACAAACCGCGCAATTCTACCGCCAATGGGCGGGGGACAGGCTGGTTCTGGACAAATGGTTTTCCGCGCAAATCCTGCATGCCGCGCCTGAAGAGGCCGCCAGCCTTGCAGAGAAATTGACACAGCACCCCGATTTCGAGTGGAAAAATCCCAATCGCTTTCGATCTGTCATTGGCGCGCTGGGAATGAATCCGGCAGGATTGCATGCCAAAGGGGGGGCGGGTTACAGGCTGGTTGCCGATTGGCTGATCCGGCTGGATGGGGCAAACCCGCAAGGCGCGGCCCGGATCTCGACGCTGTTTGAAACATGGCGGCGCTATGATCACGAACGTCAGACCCTGATTCGCGCCGAACTGGAGCGCATCCGCGCACATGATGGGCTGAGCCGCGATATGGGCGAAATGCTCGAGCGGATGCTGGAATGAAATGATCCCGGCCAAAGGCCGGGATCATCTGTCAAAAAGCGCCTGAATGCTTAATTGAACGCGGCGTCGGTTACAGCCGATGTTGTTGCACCTACAGGTGTAGAGGTAATTACCGGGTCAGACCCGCCGCCCAGAAGCGTGGCAACGGTGCGCTCGAAATCATCCATATCCAAAGTGCCGTTGGAACCCTCGATCAGCTTGGCCACTTCGCCCATCATGCGGATCTGGTGTTCTTCGGTCTGTGCACCGGTATCGTCATATTCCAGAACGATCATGGCCGCATCTTCCACATTCTCTTGCGCCCATTCCCAACCGCGCATGGACGCGCGCACAAACCGCGCCATCTTGTCCACGAATGCCGGGTCTTCCAGATTGCTTTCCAGCACATAAAGCCCGTCTTCCAGCGTGGCCACGCCCTGATCTTCATATTTGAAGGTTACAAGCTCGTCTTCGCTGATGCCTGCATCAATGACCTGCCAGTATTCATTATAGGTCATGGTCGAAATGCAATCGGCCTGACGCTGCAACAGCGGATCCACGTTGAAGCCCTGACGCAGCACTTCCACGCCATCCGGGCCACCCTCTGTGGGAATGCCCAGCGTGCTCATCCAGCTTAGGAACGGGTATTCATTGCCAAAGAACCAGACGCCCAAAGTGCGGCCCGGAAAATCCTCTGGCCCGGTGATGCCGGTTTCGGCCAGACATGTCAGCATCATGCCGGACGATTTGAAAGGCTGCGCGATATTGACCAAAGGCAGGCCATTTTCACGCGCGGCCAAAGCTGCGGGCATCCATTCCACAATCACATCGGCCCCACCGCCTGCAATCACCTGCGGCGGTGCAATATCGGGGCCACCGGCGCGAATGGTGACATTCAGGTTCTCTTCTTCATAAAACCCGTTTTCCAGCGCCACATAATAGCCCGCAAACTGTGCCTGCGTGACCCACTTTAGCTGCAATGTCACATCATCCATTGCCCATGCGGCCGGGGCAAACCCCAAACCAAGGGCCGCGACAGATCCGTAAACCAGTTTCTTCATTGTCCTTCACCTCCATGTTGCCTGGCCCATGCTTGGGTCACAGGGGTTGTTATCGCCCGCGTTGCGAGGGGTGCCAGAAGGTCACCCCGCGCTCTGCCAGCGCAATCACGCCGTAAAACAGTGATCCCGCAAGGGCTGCAACGGCAATTTCTGCCCAGACCATATCCAGTTGCAATCGCCCCACCTCGGTCGAGATGCGAAAGCCCATTCCCCGTGTGGGAGAGCCGAAAAATTCAGCAACAATCGCCCCGATCAGCGCGAGAGTTGATGAAATTTTAAGCCCGTTGAAGATGAACGGCATCGCAGCAGGCAAGCGCAATTTCAAAAGCGATTGCCCCCAACTGGCACTATATGTGCGCATCAAATCACGCTGCATTGCATCTGTCGCGGCCAGCCCCTGCACTGTGTTCACCAGCATCGGAAAGAACACCATCGCCACCACAACAGCCGCCTTGGACGGCCAATCAAACCCGAACCACATGACCATGATGGGCGCTGTGCCGATAATGGGCAAGGCCGCCAGAAAATTGCCCACAGGTAACAGGCCCCGGCGCAGGAAATCAGACCGATCCACCAGCAGCGCAAAAACCAGCGCCGCACCCACGCCAATCGCATAGCCTGACAGCGCCCCCTTGACGAAGGTTTGCACGAAATCCACCCAGAGCACATCGGTGGAACGCAAAATGCGTTCCCAGATGAGCGAGGGCGCAGGCAGGATCACGCGCGGCACATCCAGCGCCCGCACTGTCACCTCCCACAACCATAAAAGGGTTGCGCCGACCACCAGGGGGGCAAGCAACCCCTGAAGCCGCCCCAATACCCCGCTCAGGCGTGGCCGTTCGGCCAGTTGCGCCACAAGCATCCCTGCGCCCAGCCAAATGGCTATCACAACCCCCCAGCCTGGGAGGTGGGACGCGGCAAAAGGCAATAGCGCCTGCCCTGCCCCCGCCAGCGCCGCAGCAATCGCAAGCGACCATGCCCAACCCTTGCGGGCGGGTGGCAAAAGGCCCAGCAAGACAACAGCCAAAAGCAAAAGCACAGTCGTCACACCCAGATCGCCCGTGCCCCCCAATCCGACAGCAGCACGAAAGGCCAGCGCCATGCCCGCCCACTGCACCCCGCCGGTTTCGTGCAAGCGCGTCATGTGGCCATCCCCATCCGTTTCAGCGTCACGCGCTGAATCACGCCAATCAGCGCCACCATGCTGGCCGCAAGAATGGCCGCGGCAAACAAGGCCGACCAGATTTGCACTGTCTGCCCGTAATAGCTGCCCGACAACAGCCGCGCCCCAAGCCCCGCCACAGCCCCTGTGGGCAGTTCCGCCACGATCGCGCCCACCAGCGCGGCGGCAATCGCCACTTTGAGAGAGGCGAAAAGATAGGGCATCGAGGAGGGCAGCCGCAGCTTTAAAAACACATGCGGGCCGCTGGCGCTATAGGTTTTCATCAAATCCAGTTGCATGTGATCGGGCGCGCGCAGGCCCTTTACCATCCCCACCACAACCGGGAAAAAGCTGAGATAGGTGGAAATGATCGCCTTGGGCACAAGCCCGGTAA
>JAIUNA010000037.1 GCA_022565265.1 Roseinatronobacter sp.
GCAGGTGTGATGGCATCGCGGCGGTGAACTGGCGCTCGACAGCCCAGCTTCGGGCGAATTCCTCCATGCCCGGCCAGACACCTGCGCGCATGCCTGCCAGCCATGCCGCACCCAAAGCCGTGGTTTCCAGCACTTGCGGGCGATCCACCGGCGCGCCGATGATATCCGACAGAAACTGCATCGCATAATCATTCGCCGCCATGCCGCCATCCACGCGCAATGTGGGCTGCGCCCCCGCGCGCGCCCAGTCTGCCTGCATCGCTTCCAGCATATCGCGGGTCTGGTAGCCGACCGATTCCAATGCCGCACGCGCAAATTCGGCAGGGCCGGAATTGCGCGTCATCCCAAAAATAGCGCCGCGCGCTTCTGGCGCCCAATACGGCGCACCCAGCCCGACAAAGGCAGGCACAAGGATCAGATCTTGTGTCGGATCAGCCCGTTCAGCCAGCGCCTGCGTCTCTGGCGCAGCGCGGATGATCTTGATCCCATCCCGCAGCCACTGAACAACCGCACCCGCGATGAAAATCGACCCCTCCAGCGCATAGGTGGGTTGGCCATCGATCTGATAGGCTATTGTCGTCAACAGCTTGTTGGTGGATGTAACAGGCGTTTTCCCGGTATTGAGCACTGCAAAACAGCCGGTGCCATAAGTCGATTTCAGCATGCCGGGAGTGAAACAGGCCTGCCCGATAGTTGCGGCCTGCTGATCCCCCGCCACCCCCAGAATGGGGCTTTCATGGCCAAAAAGATCGGCCCGCGTATGCCCGAAATCGGCAGCGCAATCGCGCACTTCGGGCAGCATCGCCACAGGAATATTGAACAAGTCGCAAATGGACTGGCTCCAGCGGCCTTTGTGAATGTCATAAAGCATGGTGCGCGCGGCGTTGGTGGCATCTGTGGCGTGAACCTTGCCCCCGGTCAGGTTCCAGATCAGCCATGTATCAACCGTGCCAAAGGCCAATTCGCCCCGCCGCGCGCTGTCGCGCGCGCCCTCCACCGTATCGAGAATATATTTCAGCTTGGTGGCCGAAAAATACGGATCAGCCAGCAGACCGGTGCGCGCGGCGATCATCGGCTCATGACCATCCGCACGCAGCTGCGCGCAGAAATCTGCCGTGCGGCGGTCTTGCCAGACAATCGCAGGATGAATGGGCTTGCCGGTTTTGCGATTCCAGACAAGCGTGGTCTCGCGCTGGTTGGTGATCCCGATGGCGGCAATACCGCGCGCGGAAAGTCCCGCCTTTTCAATCGCGGCGCGGGCCGTGGCCGCGCTAGTGGCCCACAGATCAGATGGGTCATGTTCCACCCAGCCCGCTTGCGGATAGTGCTGCGGGAATTCTTCCTGCGCAACCGCCTTGATGGCCATCGCCCCGTCAAAAATAATCGCGCGGCTGGATGTCGTGCCCTGATCAAGTGCCAGAATAATGCCCATCAAAGCCCCCCAACCTTGCCCGCATCAAATTGGCCCATATCCGTTGCCTGCTGCAAGTCCTGTTGTTGCATCCACGCATCCAGCGCGGCCACTTGCGCCTGTGTCAGCCGCAAGACCAGCTTGCTGCGCCGCCAAATCACATCTTGGGCGCTGCGGGCATATTCGCGGGCCATCAGCCATGTGACTTCCGCCTCGGTCAGCGTTGCACCGAAATCATGGCCCAGATCACTGGAGGCTTGGGCATTGCCCAGAATGATGCGGGCCTCTGTTCCATAGGCCCGCACCAGACGCCGCGCCCAGAAATCTGTCAAAAACGGGTAATCACGCTGCAATCCCTCAATCAGTGCCGCCACGCCATCATGCGCGAAATCGCCCCCCGGCAGCGGTACGCCGGCTGTCCAGTTGCCAGTTGCCAGCGGCAGAACCATGCCAATCTGTGCCAGCGCGGATTCCGCCAAACGCCGATAGGTGGTGATCTTGCCACCAAAAATATTGAGCACCGGCGCCCCGGCGCTGCGATCAATCTTTAGCGTGTAATCGCGCGTGGCCGCCGTGGCAGAACTTGCACCATCATCATACAGCGGGCGCACACCGGAATAGGCCCAGACCACATCTGCCGCCGTTACTGGCTGGCGGAAATACTGGCTGGCGAAAGTGCACAGGTAATCGCGCTCTGCATCCGTGCAGACAGGCGCGCGCGCAGGGTCATCATGGTCGGCATCAGTGGTTCCGATCAGAGTCAAATCCTGCTCGTAGGGGATGGCAAAGATGATCCGCCCATCCGTACCCTGAAAGAAATAGCATTTGTCATGCTCATACAGCTTGCGCGTCACGATATGGCTGCCGCGCACCAGACGCACGTTTTCGCGGCTATTGAGGCGCAGCTTGGAATGGATGATATCCCCCACCCAAGGCCCCGCTGCATTCACCAGCATTTTGGCGCGCACGGTTTTCGTTTCATCTTCGGTTTTGATCGATACCAGCCAAATGCCATTTTCGGAACTGGCAGACACCACCTCTGTTCGGGTGTGAATGCGCGCACCGCGCGCTTCCGCGTCGCGGGCATTGAGTACGACAAGGCGCGAATCTTCGACCCAGCAATCAGAATATTCATAGGCGGTTGCAAAGCGCGCTTGCAATGGCGCGCCCTCGCGCGTGCCTGTCAGCTTTAGGCTGGATGTGGCAGGCAGGATTTTACGCCCGCCAAGTGTGTCATAGAGAAACAGCCCCAGACGGATCAGCCATGCCGGGCGGCGGCCTTTCATCCATGGCATGAACACGGATAACAGCCGCGATGTGGGCGTGTTGCCCTCGAACCGCATATCTTTATGATATGGAAGCACAAAGCGCATAGGCCAGCTGATATGTGGCATTGCGCGCAATAGGGTTTCACGCTCGATCAACGCCTCGCGCACCAGCCGGAATTCAAAATATTCCAGATAGCGCAGCCCGCCATGAAACAGCTTGGTAGAGGCCGAACTGGTCGCCCCGGCCAGATCGCCCTTTTCGCACAGCATCACCGACAGCCCACGCCCTGCCGCATCGCGCGCGATCCCGCACCCGTTGATCCCGCCGCCAATGATCAGCAGATCATACACTCTGGTTGCATCGGTTTGGTTGTGTCTGGAGTGCTGCATTTACCTTCTCAAATCCATGTCACGGGGTGTGGCAAGGCTTAGGGCAAGGGGTTCGATTTCGGCAAGTATTTTTTCCCGATACAAGCGGATATGTTCTTTTTTATTCTCCGAATACCGCAACGTCATTTGCGCACCCTGTGTTTCCGAAAGTCTTCGCACATACATCATTTAGCCCAAAACGAACATGCGTTCAGGGCGATATCTGCGCACGGAGGTTCCCAATGGCCCCACATAAGTAGAATCACCGCAGAAGAGGGGCGCATAACTGTTTCACAATCCGCGCGCCTGCAAGAGATGCCGTTCCTTGCGCGCCGGAATGGCCGCAGAGGATGCCTGAGCAACGGCACGAACGCTTGCCTCTCCGGTGACAGCCTGCCCTCCCCCACCGCACCGGCACTTTCCGGCAACACAAGCAAGCTATGCGCCAGACGCAACGCCGCAATGCAGAAACTACATCTGTGAATTTCAGCTCCCGTTTCTTATATCTGCTTCATGCAGAGCACAGGCTTCTCCTCCTCCCGAAGCTGCTCAATATGCGGCGGTGACGCTCTCCTCCTCCCGGCGTGACCGCCGGTTTTCATTTTGGTGTCACCGCACGGATTGTGACAGGCGGGACGGAAAATTTCCTGCACTGCTCTTTTACAATTCGGGATATGGCTTGGCTATTGTACCGATTGACCTTTGGCATTGGCGCGCTTTGCCGCCAGAACGGAATTTCTACAGTGCCCAACCAAGTCTGGAAAATCCGTGGTCGTGTTATATGATCCACCTATGGCCATAACGCCACTTATGCCCGGCAACAGATTATCCGGGCGATTTGAAGCCGTTGGAGAAACCACATGCAATGGACAGGGTGGTCGCTGAAAGTTGGGCGATTTGCGGGTATTGATCTGTTCATGCATGCAACATTTCCCTTGCTGTTTTTATGGATCGGGGTGGTGTACTGGCTTCAGACCGGAACCTTGACGGGTGTGTTATTCGGATTGAGCTTTATTGCCGTTCTGTTTCTTTGCGTTGTACTGCACGAATACGGGCATGCATTGACTGCGCGACGATATGGAATTGGCACGCGGCATATCACTCTTTTGCCAATCGGCGGGCTTGCCACGCTTGAACGTATGCCCAAAGACCCCCGTCAAGAGATCGTGGTGGCGCTGATGGGGCCTGCGGTGAATATTGCAATCGCCTTTGTGTTATTCATTATCCTTGGCGTAACTGGCGGCGGTGGCAGCGCCGAGGATATTGACATGGCCTCTCCGGCATTGATGCCCACCAGCTTTTTGCAAAGCGTATTATTTGCCATTATCTTTCTGGCTGTGTTCAACATGATCCCGGCCTTTCCCATGGATGGCGGGCGCGTCTTGCGCGCGGCTCTCTGTTTTCGGATGGAACGGCTGCGCGCAACGCGGATTGCGGCCAGTATCGGCCAAAGCGTGGCACTTGTCTTTGGCTTGGCTGGGCTTTTTGGCAATCCGCTGCTGGTGCTGATTGCCGTATTCATCTGGATCGGCGCTGCCGCCGAAGCGGGTGGTGCCGAAATTGAAACCCAACTGCACCACAAACCGGTGTCGCGCGCGATGATCACAGATTTCAAAACCCTAAAGCGCCACGCGCCTCTGTCACAGGCGGTTGATCTGACACTCGCAGGCACTTTGAAAGATTTTCCGGTGCTCGATGACGGCAAGCTGGTTGGGGTTGTCACCCAAAGGGCAATTTTGCGCGGATTGCGTGATCATGGCCTGAACGGCAGTATCGAGGATATAATGACCGAAGCCATCACAGCGCCGCCAGATGCAGATCTGGCTTCATTGCTGGAAACACTTCAGCAGGGCGAAGATGTGCAGTTGATCTGCATCTTGCACAAAGGCGCGCTTGTCGGGTTGATCAATCTGGAGAATATTTCCGAATATCTGCGCATTCAGGCCGCCTTGAGCGCGCGCTGAATGAGATAAGGGATTATCGCATGCCCAAACGGGCAGCTTTGGTTAAATCAGTCTTTTGCGGTATGATACGATATGCCAAGCACACCCCCACGCATGCGCGCTTTCCTTCTCTCGGCCCCTTGCATCATGGCGGGGCCTGCGCAGGCGGGCTTTGATCAGACGGTTGACAGTTTGTTTGCCGCAGCAACAGGGTGGTTTGTCGCCCTTGTCTTTGCCAATTTGCCCGGAACATCAATCCCTTGGATCGTGGGCTGGTTGGTTCTGGGCGCTTTGGTTTTTACCCTCTATTTCGGTTTTATCCAGTTCCGCGCCTTTGGGCTTGCGCTTCGGATTGTCCGGGGCACCTATTCCGACCCGAAAGATACGGGCGAAGTCAGTCATTTTCAGGCGCTTGCAACTGCGCTATCGGGCACTGTGGGGCTTGGCAATATTGCCGGAGTTGCGGTTGCCGTATCCATTGGCGGGGCAGGAGCGACATTCTGGATGATCCTTGCTGGCCTATTGGGCATGGCCACAAAATTCACCGAATGCACATTGGGCGTGAAATACCGCAATGAATACCCCGATGGCACGGTTTCGGGCGGGCCGATGTATTACATCAAAAAAGGCTTTGCAGAGCGCGTCCTGCCCTTTGGCGGTTTTATGGCAGGACTGTTTTCCGTTTTTTGTGTTCTTGGCGCACTTGGCGGCGGAAATATGTTTCAGGCCAATCAAGCGGCCAGTCAGGTTTATAGCGTTCTGGGCATTCCCACTTGGGTTACAGGGGTGGTGCTGTCAGGGATCGTGTTTGCTGTCATTATCGGCGGGATCAGATCGATTGCGCAGGTGACAGAGAAGGTCGTTCCTTTCATGGGGGTAGGCTATTTTCTGGTCGGCATGCTGATTTTGATGATGAATGCAGATCAAATCTTATGGGCCTTGGGCGAGATTATCCGCGGAGCTTTTACCGATACGGGGATTGTTGGCGGAATCGTCGGCGCGATTATTCAGGGGTTCCGCCGCGCAGCCTTTTCGAATGAGGCGGGTATCGGGTCTGCGGCCATTGCGCATTCTGCCGTGCGCACGAAAGAGCCAATCACAGAGGGCTTTGTCGCCTTGCTGGAGCCATTTATAGACACTGTGATTATTTGCACCATGACAGCGCTGGTCATCATCATTACACAGCAATTGCTGATTGATGCACAGACGGGGCGATATATCCTTGATGATGCAGGGCGCATCGCAACCGCAAGCGGCGCGACAGGCGGTGTTCCGATCACTTCTGCCGCCTTTGGGTCTGCCTTTGGTTGGGCACCCTATGCCCTCTCGCTGGCCGTATTCCTATTCGCGTTTTCCACGATGATTACATGGTCATATTACGGGATGAAAGCTTGGACATACCTGTTTGGCGAAGGGAAAACGAAAGAGCTGATTTTCAAGATCATCTTTTGCGCCTTCATTTTTATTGGCGCTATCTCCAGTCTGAATGCGGTGATCGATTTTTCAGATGCAGCCCTGTTTGCAATGGCAATTGTAAATATCATCGCACTTTATGCACTTATGCCGATCGTTAGGCGAGAATTGAACAGCTTTCTGGCGCGGCTGCGGGCTGGCAAGATAAAGCCCCACAAATAAGCAAGATGCGAGAGCACCACAGCCTCGCAGGGCGCTTGTTTGCCATGCCCCGGCCAGCCCTGCCGAAACTGCGCCCTGTAATCTGCCAGACTGAATGTTCTGGCAGCACAACAGGTAAAAATATCAACGCACCCGCGAACCAGAGCCTATAAATATCGCCCTCAGATACCACTCAACTGCTGGCGCAGGCAGCGGCTGGCGCGCAGGGGCAAGAGGTGTTTCTTTTGTCCTGACGTCATATGTCAGTGCCTTGCGCCAACTTTTCGAGTGCACAGAAAGAGGGCTTTGCACATAGAATATCCAATCGCGGCTTTGCCCACAGGCTCAGGCTTTGCCATGGCGGCGCGCAAGCAGCCCTGTCAGCCAATCAGGGGTCATTTCTGGTACGGAAGACAAAAGCAAATCCGTGTAAGGGGCATGGGGCGGCGCAAAAACCTCAGGCTTTGGGCCTTGCTCCACAACCTTGCCGTGCTGCATTACCACTACATCATCTGCAATGGCGCGCACTGTGGCCAGATCATGGGTGATGAACAGATAAGCCAGCCCCAATTCGCGTTGCAACTTGTCAAGCAGGCGCAAAATGCCTTCTTGCACGATCTGATCCAGCGCGCTTGTCACCTCGTCACAGATGATCAGGCGCGGCTCTGCCGCAAGGGCGCGGGCAATGCCAATGCGCTGTTTCTGCCCGCCCGAAAGTTCCTGTGGCAGGCGATCAATATAGCTGTCCGGCTCCAACTCTATCAGCGCCAGCAACTCGCGCACCCGCGCCTCCAGCGCGCGGCCTTGCAGGCCCAGATACATTTGCGCAGGGCGGCCAATCAGATCGCGCAGGCTTAATTTGGGATTTAGCGCTGTATCAGCCATCTGATAAATCATCTGGCATTGGCGCAGCAGCGCGCGGGGGCGCGCGCGGTAATCTTGCGGTAGCGCCACACCATCCAGCAAAACTTGCCCGTCGCGCGGGGGCAACAGCCCCGTTATCACCCGCGCAACCGTGGATTTGCCCGATCCACTTTCCCCCACCACGGCCACAGTGCGCCCGGCATGGATATCGAAACTGACATCTTGCAGAATATCCACCTTGCCATATCCCGCGCGAATAGCCTGCACTGATACAAGCGGCTGTCCTGTGGGGGTGGGCTGCTCTGGCCGTGCAAAACTGCGCACGGCCCAAAGGCTTTTGGTATACTCGGCTTTGGGCGCAGCCAGCATGGCGCGGGTTTCGGCCTCTTCCACCTCTTGCCCGCGCAGAAGGATTTTAATGCGGTCGGCCATTTGCGCCACGACGGCCAGATCATGGGTAATATAAATGGCCGCCGTATCATAATCGCGTACAATATCGCGGATGGCGGCCAGAACCTCGATCTGGGTGGTGACATCCAGCGCGGTGGTCGGTTCGTCAAAGATGATAAGATCAGGATGGCAGGCCATGGCCATTGCCGTCATCGCGCGTTGCAACTGCCCGCCAGAAACCTGGTGCGGGTAGCGAAAGCCGATCTCTTCGGGGTTGGGCAATTGCATCTTGCGATAAAGGGTCACTGCCTCGGCCTCTGCCGTGCTGCGGGCCATGCCTGTCAGAAGCGGCACTTCGCAATATTGATCAATCAGCTTATGCGCAGGGTTGAAGCTGGCAGCGGCCGATTGCGCGACATAGGCAATGCGCCGCCCGCGCAAGGCGCGCCTGCCGAGTTCGGGCGTTTTGCGCAGGTCGATCCCGTCAAAGCGGATATCCCCGCCAGAAATACGGCAGCCATCACGTGCAAAGCCCATCGCGGCCAGCCCAAGCGTGGATTTACCCGCGCCAGATTCGCCAATCACGCCCAGCACCTCGCCCCGGTGCAATGTCAGATCAATGCCGCGCAGGATGGGCAGCCATTCCTCCCCCGCGCGCCCCTCGACATGTAAATCTTGGATTTGCAACAGCACTTCGCCTGTCATCCTGCCTGCTCCTTCAGGCCAGAGGCGCGGTAGAGCTGCCAATCCACCACAAAATTAACTGCGACTGTCAGAAGCGCAATCGCGCCTGCAGGCAAAAGCGGCGTGACATTGCCAAAGGTAATGAGCGTGGCATTGTCGCGCACCATGCTGCCCCAATCGGCTGTGGGCGGCTGGATGCCAAGGCCCAGAAAGGACAGCGAGGAAATGGTGAGGAACACAAAGCAAAAGCGCAGCCCGAATTCCGCCACAAGGGGCGCCAGCGCATTGGGCAAAATCTCGCGCCCGATCAGATAGACTGTACCCTCGCCGCGCAGGCGCGCGGCCTCGATATAATCCATCACCACCACCCCTTGCGCCACAGAGCGCGCAATGCGGTACACGCGCGTTGCATCCACCGCCGCGATCACCAAAATCAGCGTCAGAACCGATGTGCCAAAGATGGTCAGCAGCAAAAGCGAGAAAATCAGCGCGGGAATGGCCATCAGAGCATCGACAAAGCGCGATAAAACCTGATCCAGCCAGCCCCCGCGCAGCGCCGCCCATATGCCCAGCACAGAGCCAACCAGAAAGGCCAGCGCGGTGGTGGCAAATGCAATCCCCACCGTGTTGCGCGCGCCGTAAATCAGCCGCGAGAGCATGTCGCGCCCCAGCCTGTCTGTGCCCAGCCAATGCGTGCTGTCCCAAGGCTGGAACTGGCTGCCCACCACGGCGCGTTCCGGAAAAGGTGCCAGCAGCGGTGCAAACAGCGCCACAAACACATAAACCGCAATCACCAGCACCCCGAAAGCCGCCGTCAACGGCATGTCGCGCGCCACCCGCGCCATATTGCGCGGCAAAATGGCAACCATCACCCGGCGCGCGCCCCAAGATACCGGAATGCTGACAAGAACCGCACAGGCCAGAAAAATTACCACGGCCATGCGCTATTTCCTCCGCATCATGCGCGGGTTTGTCAACGTGGACAGCACATCCGCAGACAGGTTCAGCAGCACATAGGCAGAGGCGAAAATCAGCGCGATGGCCTGCACCACGGCAATATCGCGCTTGGCCACGGAATCGACCATCAATTGCCCAAGGCCGGGATAGACAAACACCACCTCCACCACCACCACGCCCGTAATCAGATAGGCAAGGTTCAGCGCGACCACTTTGATAATGGGGGCCAGCGCATTGGGCAGCGCATGGCGCAGCACAATGCGCAAAGGCGACAGCCCCTTCAGGCGCGCCATTTCAATATAGGGGCTGGCCATGAGGTTTATGATGGCCGCGCGTGTCATCCGCATCATATGGGCCGTTACAACAAGCGTCAGCGTCAGCGCGGGCAGAAAGGTGACATACAGCTTGTCCCCCAGCCCCATATTTGGCGACAGCCGCACCATAGAAGGGAAAACCCCGCTTTGGGCCAAGATGAAGATCAGGATATAAGCCACGAAAAATTCTGGAAAAGATATAGCCGATAATGCGCCAGCATTGGCCACGCGATCAAATAGCGAATTGCGCCACAGGGCTGTGAGAATGCCCAGGATCAGCGCCAGCGGCACAGCAAGAGCCGCCGCATAAAGCGCCAGAAACACCGTATTGCCCAGCCGCATTGCCAGCATATCTGCAATCGGGCGACGGGTGGCCAGCGAAACACCAAAATCCCCTTGCACCACCCCTGTGGCCCAAGCCCAATAGCGCAGCGGCGCGGGTTGATCGAGGCCCAGTTGCGTGCGCAACGCAGCCAGCGTTTCTGGCGTTGCGGATTGCCCCAGCAGCGTAGAGGCCAGATCCCCCGGCAGAAGCTCGGTTGCGCCAAAAATGCCCACCGACACAACAAACAGCGTAACAACGCCCAAACCCAGACGCTGCAAGATCATCACGAGGACAGCGTGCATCGTCCCCCCTGTTGGCTTTTCTTGCGTCTGTCACCAGACGAAAGCCCCGCCCCTCGGCCTGAGGGGCGGTTTTTTTTTTTATTGCGAAACAACATAGATCTACACAGCGGAAACCATCAAGGTTCCAGTTGGCCGAAATCTGCTCTGGCGTTTCAACATTCAGGGCCGTGGCCATCACATAGTTATTGTTCATCGGGATGATGACAGAGCCTTCAAACGAAACGATCTGCTGCATCTCGTGATACATTTCGCGGCGCAATTCTTCATTCACTTCCGAACGCGCAGCGACAAGCAACTCGTTAAAGCGCTCATTCTCCCAGAAACTGTCATTCCACGCAGCGCCAGAGGCATAGCCACTGGTAAACATGTGGTCTTCCACTGCGCGCCCGCCCCAATAGCTGGCGACAAAGGGTTTCTTCATCCACACATTGTCCCAATAACCATCATTTGGTTCGCGCACGAGATTGATGGTAATCCCACATTGTGCCGCCGTTTCGGCAAATAGCGCGCCTGCATCCACCGCGCCCGAAAAGGCGGCATCGGCCACATGCAGATCCACGCTCAGGATGTCCATGCCCGCCTGACGCAGGTAATAGCGCGCGCGGTCTGGGTCAAAGGTTTTGGCCTCCATCTCGCGATGGAAATAGCGGTTTGCAGGGCCGATGGGGTTGTCATTGGAGACTGCGCCATGCCCACCAAGGATTTTATCCACCATTTCCTGACGGTCGATCGCATATTTCAGCGCCAGACGGACATTGTTATCCGAGAAGGGCGCGGCGCGGCTATCCATGGGGAAAACATAATGCGCATTGCCGGGGATAGACAGGATATTGGCAACGCCGCGCGATTCCAGCATCCCGATTGTGGCCGGGTCGATCTGGTCAATCAAATCCACCTGCCCTGTCATCAGCGCATTCAGCCGCGCCGCAGAATCGAGGATGGAGAGGATTTCAACACGGTCAAAATGCGCGCGGCCCGATTTCCAGTAATTCGCAAAGCGCGTCAGGCTGGCCTGAACGCCCGGCTCATAGCTTTCAACCACATAGGGGCCGCAACCGTCGGTCGAGGTGGGATCAATCTTGCCATCTGTGCCGGGCATGATCGCCAGATGATAATCCGACATCAGATAGGGGAAATCGCCATTCGGCGCGTCCAGCGTGATGATCACATTCTGCCCATCAGCGCGGATCTCCTGCACCGGGTTGAAGAACAGCTTGACCGCCGAAGTGGCATCATCGCCGCGATGATGGTTGAGAGAGGCGATCACATCCTCGACCGTCACCTCTTTGCCGGAATGGAAGCTGACACCTTGGCGGATACGGAATACCCATGTTGCGCCATCGGACGATTCCCAGCTTTCTGCGATTTCGGGGGTCAACTGGCCATCGGCGCCCACTTCGATCAGCTGGTTGTGGCGCGAGGCCGCGAAAACCTGCGCATAGAGATTATCCCACAGGCCCGGATCATACCCATCTGTGGAATTGCCATGCCCCAGCCCGATCCGGAAAGTGCCGCCGCTTTTGGGTTCGGCGCGCGCCGCGCGATAGCTTGCGGGCAAGATCAGCCCTGCTGCGCCCAATGCTGTCGCCCCTCTGAGCAGGCTGCGCCGGGTCAGGCCCTGCTGTGAATTAGATAGTGTCATCTTTGTCTCCCTGTTGCGGTCGGATCAGCTTTTACGCGCGGCCAAAACGCCGCGCCGCTGGTTATAAGCCCGCGTTGTAATCGAAAAACGACGAACGCCCAAGCCCGATGATAAGAGAGGAAAGACAAACATGCGTCAAGCGATTTGGTTGACTGGCCAGTCAATATAAACTCACCCCTATTGCGGGTGGATAATCCCCCTGCCAATGGCGCGCGCAACAGCCTGCGGTGTCGTGAGCGCCCCAAGTTTCTGGCGCGTGGAGCGCAGATGCACCTCGACCGTACGCGCCGAAATGGCAAGGATCGCGGCAATATCGGTCTGTGATTTGCCCGCCGCGACCCATTGCAGAATTTCCCGCTCGCGCCCCGACAGGCAAGGGTTTTGCACCACCGCCAAAGGATCGCCCGCGCGCATCATGGCATCGTGAAACAGTGCGGCGCGCTGCTGCATCTGCGCCAAAGTCTCATAACGCAGCCTGTCCGGTTGCACGCCGGGTTTTTTATGCACAATGCTGAACATACCACGATCCCCGAACACACCGCGCAATGGCAATGTCAGGCCAATCGCGCTGATCCCGCAATCTTCGGCCTCCCGGAACACCCGCGCAAACCCGCGCAATGCATGCAGGCGCGTCCAATCCATCACACCAACCGCACGCGAGAGCGACAACAGCGCAAAATCAAGTGTATGAAAGCCATTGCTGGCATAATGGTTGATCCAGGCCTCTGGGTAATTCACCACACCCAAAACGCGCGTTTCACGGCCAGACAGCCCGATATAAGCCGCATAATCCAGCCCGAATTCATCGCAAATTTCGTCCAGACCATCCCGAAAAATCTGCCCCGGATCTGGTAGGGAACTGAGTGCATGTAATGCCAGAGGTTACCCCCAATGTTCAAAATTCCGTTGCAGGCTGGCCTAAGCGCCAGTCGTCAAGTATATGCAAAACATAGCAGAAAAACAAAAACCTATGCGCTCTAACAACTCTAGCGCGATAAAATTGTCAAGCATAAGTCACGCATGGATGGGCCATGCCATCCGGCAGAAAAAGCCGCCGCACAGGACAAGGCCATATCAGATGACCTTCAAGAAAAAATGGAAATCCTGTTAGGGACAGCAAACAGATAAAGCGGGATTTGCACCTTGCCCGCGCAGCCCACAAGTTTATTGTATGCCGCGGCACGCAGAGAGTGCGAAACATGACTGGGGAAGGGAACGAGATGGCGAAGCGGCACATGCGCGCAGGGTTACAGGTAGATGAGGAGCTTTGCACATTCATCGAAGATGCGGCCCTGCCGGGAACGGACATAACGGCAGAGGCGTTCTGGGCGGGTTTTTCCGCACTGGTGCATGATCTGACACCCAAAAACCGCGCGCTTCTGGCCAAGCGGGCCGATTTGCAGCACCAGATTGACGCGTGGCACCTTGCACGGCGCAATCAGGTGCATGACCGCGAAGGTTATAAGGCATTTCTGGAACAGATCGGCTATTTGCTGCCAGAGGCCGCGCCCTTCCAGATTGACACACAAAATGTAGACCCTGAAATCGCCACCATTGCCGGGCCGCAATTGGTCGTGCCCATCACCAATGCACGCTATGCGCTAAATGCCGCAAATGCGCGTTGGGGCAGCCTGTATGATGCGCTTTACGGTACAGATGCGATGGGCAGCCAGCCGCCCGCGGGCGGATATGAGCAAGGGCGCGGTGCACGGGTTGTGGCGCGGGTGCGGGTGTTTCTGGATGCGGCCTTTCCACTGGCAGGCCATAGCCATGCCGATGCGCGGCTTTATCATGTCAAGGGCGGCGCGCTTTTGGTGGATGGCAAGCCGCTGGAAGAGCCTGCAAAATTTGCAGGCTATCGCGGCGACCCCCGCGCGCCTGAATCCGTGTTTCTGGTCAATAACGGGCTGCATGTGGAACTGGTCTTCAACCGCGCCCATCTGATTGGCGGGCGCGATCAGGCGGCGCTTGCCGATGTGCGGCTGGAATCGGCGCTGTCGGCGATCATGGATTGCGAAGATTCGGTGGCTTGTGTGGATGCCGAGGACAAGACCCTTGCCTATGCCAATTGGTTGGGCCTGATGAAGGGTGATCTTAGCGCCGATCTGCAAAAGGGCGGCAAGACAGTCACCCGCCGCCTCAGCCCCGATATTGCCGTCACCGCCCCGGATGGCAGCCAAAAATTGCTCAAAGGCCGCGCACTGCTTTGGGTGCGCAATGTGGGCCATCTGATGACCAACCCTGCCATTCTGGACAAGGACGGCGCAGAAATTCCCGAAGGGTTGATGGATGCCATGATCACCACGCTTTGCGCGGTGCATGATCTGCGCAAAACGGACGGGCCGCGCAATTCGGCCCAAGGCTCGGTCTATATCGTCAAACCCAAGATGCACGGCCCGGAAGAAGTGGCCTTCGCCGATGAGATTTTCAGCCGGGTTGAGCAGGTTCTGGGGCTTGCAGCCAATACGATCAAGATGGGCGTTATGGATGAAGAGCGCCGCACCTCGGTGAACCTGCAAGAATGCATCCATGCTGCGCGCCACCGCGTGGCCTTTATCAATACAGGCTTTCTGGATCGCACAGGCGATGAGATCCATACCAGCATGGAGGCCGGCCCCTTCTCGCGCAAGGATTTCATCAAGCGCAAAGGGTGGATCAAAGCCTATGAAGATCGCAACGTGGATATCGGGCTGGAATGCGGCCTGATGGGGCGCGCGCAGATTGGCAAGGGCATGTGGGCCATGCCCGACCAGATGGCGGCAATGCTGGAAACGAAAATCGAACACCCAAAAGCGGGTGCAAATACCGCTTGGGTTCCCTCACCCACTGCCGCCACACTGCATGCGCTGCATTACCATCAGGTCAATGTGCGTGCGGTGCAGGAGAAACTGGCCAAGGGCGGGCGGCGCGCCCATGTCGAAGCCCTGCTCGACATTCCGCAAGCGAGTTTCCGCAAATGGACGAAAGAGCAGATCATCCGCGAGGTGGAAAACAACGCCCAAGGCATTCTGGGCTATGTTGTGCGCTGGGTTGATCAGGGGGTGGGCTGTTCCAAAGTGCCAGACATCAATGATGTGGGCCTGATGGAAGATCGCGCAACCTGCCGCATTTCCAGCCAGCATATCGCCAACTGGCTGCATCATGGCGTTGTCTCGCAGGCCGAGGCCATGGAGGCCATGAAGCGCATGGCCGAAGTGGTTGACCGTCAGAATGCAGGCGACACCGCCTATCGCCCCATGGCACCGGATTTTGGCGGGATTGCCTTTCAGGCGGCCTGTGATCTGGTCTTCAAAGGGCGTGAACAACCCTCTGGCTATACAGAGCCTGTGCTGCATGCCCGCCGGCTGGAGTTGAAGGCCGCAGGCTAAGGTAGCGCCACCTGACAAAAGCTTCCCATCTTCCAGAGGCTGTCGGTTGCGAAGGGCCGATATTCGGGGAGATGGGAACGGAGGGGAGTTGTCGTCGCTTTGGCCCAAAGCAGTGCCTGCCCGACGGATCTTGATGGTTGATGGGCTTTGCAACCGAAGATCAGTCGGGCAGTGTTTCAAAGATGCACCCGAATTCGAGCGGATGCTGGCGCGCTCTGGCATGACGCGGTTCAATACTGGTTCTCGATCACAGAAAAAGACAAGCAGATACGGCGGCCGGATAGGCAGTTAAGAGATTCTTGTACGATCAGGCGCATTGTCAAAGCAGACTGGCATCACCTTGGGCACCATGGCCCGGCATGCGGCGGGGCGGCGGGGCGGCTACAAGCTACGCCGCGCCCTTCCATATTTCGGGCGTGACATAGACAACGCCCTCCCCCACGCTGACCATCACATCGCCGTCTTGGATATTCACCTGAAGCTTCATCGCGCGGCTGGCGAGATTTGCCAATGCAGCCGTGTCGGCCTCCGAGAAATGGATAATCTGAAGGTTGTCGAAACGGCTGGTTGCACTCTTGATCTTGTCCCACCAGACCTCGGCAACCCGACCACCATAAGGATAGACAACCACCTTTGCGGCTTTGCTGCAAGACTGACGCAAGACCTTATCGCTCGGAAGCCCAAGGGCCACCCACAGATCGATCTCGCCACTCATGCTCTTTTGCCAGATGTCAGGCTCGCTATCCGTGGACAGCCCTTTGGTCATTTCCAAATGCTCATGGGCATTCAGGGCAAAGGTGACGATGCGCAGCATCAGCCGCTCATCCGTCTCCGAGGGATGTTTTGCAACCGTCAGTTTGTGGGTCTGGTAATAATGGCGATCCATGTCAGAGACCGACAGCTCGATTTTGTAGATAGTGGCATTTTGCGCCATGCTCGGTTCCAAACCTTCAAGGATTGGACTATCTACCCCGTTCGGTGATCCATGGAAAGCAAGAGATCATCCCTCCGATAAATCTATTCAATGCAGATATCGGCGCTACTGGTGAGATAGTGGCACAATAATGCTGGTGGCTTGGACGATGGCAACGATACGATCCTGAAACGCCCTGCAAATCGGGCTGGGAGTGTACCCTTGCCGCAACACAAACCCAACGGTTCGCCGCGCAGAACGATCATCCAGCACAAGTGCACAGAGGTCTTCATCGATCGCGCGCGTGGCAAGGGCAGGCAAGATCGTTGCCCCGGCCCCGGCACGTACCAAGGCCAAAAGGGAAATCACATTGCGCGCGCTTAGCACAGATCCGCGCTCTGGATCGCTGCCTTCAAAGCTGGAATATCCTGCCGTGGAATTGTTGCTTATCAGCCGGTGCGGCTGCACATCTTCTCGCGCCAAAGGCCTCCCGTGGCGAGCAAGTGGATGATCCTTGCGACATACAAGCCGAAACGGATCATCGAACAGGGCAACAAACTGCAAGCCACTCGTCCCGGCGGGCCTGCCACCGATCCCAACTTCAACTTCACCTGTTTCGACCAGCGCCTGAATGCTCGCGCTGTCGGTATCCATCAGCTCGATCCGAATGCCGGGGTGTTCGTCCAGCATGGCGCTAAGTACCTCTGGCAGAAGTTGGGCCGCGACGGATGGCACTGCCGCGACGCGCAAAATGCCTTCTCGTCCCTCTGCCAGCGCATGAATACGCTCGATCGTGCGATCATGTTCGCGAAGCAAATCCCGCGCGAGCTTGCGAACCTCTACCCCAAGTGCAGACAAGGTGTGCTTGCGGTCGCTTTCGAACAGCGGCGCGCCCAGTGTGGCCTCAATCTGTTTGAGCGTCATTGAAACCGCCGAATCCGTGCGGCCCAAAGATTTGGCCGCATCGCGGATATTGCCGAAATCGGCCACGGTGACGAAAACGCGGAGCGTCTGAGTACGGATCATGATATATCACTACAGTTTTTCTGAAGTTAAATCAAATTTAATTCGATTGCGTTGAAGGTCTTGGCCCTTATTCTGGCGTAAAGGGGATAACATGACTGACACCACGCTGGCACTGGCCGAGATAGAGGATCTCGCGTTTAAAACGCTGCTGCGCGCGGGAGCATCTCCGCAGCAGGCGGCCTCTGTCGCACGCTCGACCCGTCTGGCAGAGCGCGACGGAATCCGCAGCTATGGGCTGATGTATGTGCCGATCTATGCCGAGCATCTGCGCTGCGGCAAGGTCATAGGCACAGCGATTCCAACGATTGCGCGTTCGCGCCCTTCGGCGATCCTTGTAGACGCCGCGCACGGGTTTGCCCATGCGGCGATAGATACGGGTTGGCCCGAATTTGACGCAGCGGTGCGAGAACAGGGATTGGCAGCGATGGCCGTGTCGCGGTCTTACAATTGCGGGGTGCTTGGACATCACGCCGAACGGCTGGCCGAAGCCGGATTGGTGGGCCTGTGTTTCACCAATGCGCCGGCCTCTATGGCCCCAGTTGGTGGCAATAAGCCGGTGATTGGCACCAACCCCTTTGCGCTGGCTGTACCGGATGGATCGGGGCGCGCGCGGCTTGTCATAGACCAATCCGCCAGCGCGATTGCGAAATCCGAAATCATCTTGCGCGCGCGCAAGGGCGACCCGATCGAACCGGGCTGGGCGCTTGATGCAGACGGCCAGCCCACCGAGGATGCC
>JAIUNA010000038.1 GCA_022565265.1 Roseinatronobacter sp.
CGTCTGACATGATCACAATCTTGTGGTAGCGCAATTTGCCAAGGTCAAATTCATCGCGGCCAATGCCCGTGCCAAGTGCGGTGATCAGCGTGCCAATCTCTTGGCTGGACAACATGCGATCAAACCGCGCGCGCTCCACATTCAGGATTTTCCCGCGCAAAGGCAGCACAGCCTGATTCTGGCGCGACCGGCCCTGCTTGGCCGAACCGCCGGCAGAATCGCCCTCAACCAGAAACAATTCAGATTTCGCCGGGTCGCGTTCCTGACAATCGGCCAGCTTGCCGGGCAGGCTGGCCACATCCAGCGCCGTCTTGCGCCGCGTCAGCTCGCGCGCCTTGCGCGCGGCCTCGCGCGCCAAGGCCGCCTCGATGATCTTGCCGACAATACCCCGCGCATGCTGGGGGTTTTCCTCAAACCATTCCGACAGCTTTTCATTCACCAGCGATTCCACCGCCGGGCGCACTTCGGAACTGACCAGTTTGTCCTTGGTCTGGCTGGAGAATTTGGGATCAGGCACTTTTACCGAGAGCACACAGGTCAGCCCCTCGCGCGCATCATCGCCGGTGAAATTGACTTTCTCTTTCTTGGCAATGCCGCTGGATTGCGCATAGGAATTGATCGTGCGCGTCAGCGCGCCGCGAAACCCCGCCAAATGCGTGCCACCATCGCGCTGGGGAATATTGTTGGTAAAGGGCAGCACGGTTTCATGATAGCTGTCATTCCACCACATCGCCACTTCCACGCCAATGCCATCGCGCTCGCCATTGATGTAAATCGGCTCTGGCATCACAGGCGTTTTCGAGCGGTCAAGATGGCGCACGAATTCGCGCACGCCGCCCTCGTAAAACCACTCAGACCCCAGCGCTGCGGCAGGGCGGTGATCCTCCAGAATGATCCGCACCCCGGAATTGAGAAAGGCCAATTCCCGCAGCCGGTTTTCCAACGTCTTGAAACTGTACTCCAGATTGGAGAATGTGGTCGTAGAGGCAAGAAACCGCACCTCGGTTCCTGTCCGGTCTCCGGCCTCGCCCACCACGTCCAGATGACGCACAGTATCGCCCCGCTCAACCCGCGCGATATGTTCCTTGCCTGCGCGCCAGACACGCAATTCCAGCCAATCCGACAGCGCATTCACAACAGAAACACCAACGCCATGCAGCCCGCCAGACACTTTATAGCTGTTCTGGTCAAACTTGCCGCCCGCATGCAGCTGCGTCATGATCACTTCGGCCGCAGAAACGCCTTCCTCGGTATGGATATCCGTCGGAATGCCGCGCCCGTTATCGGTGACAGAAACCGAGCTATCGGCATGAATGGTGACAGTCACAAAATCGGCATGGCCCGCCAAGGCCTCGTCAATTCCGTTATCGCCCACCGCATAGACCATGTGATGCAGGCCAGAGCCATCATCGGTATCGCCAATATACATGCCGGGGCGTTTGCGAACGGCATCCAACCCCTTGAGAACCTTGATCGAATCGGCGCCGTATTCTTCGGGCTTCGCGGCTTCAACAGACATGCGGGACTATCCTTGCTAAACTGGCGTCTTTATAGGGGGCACAGGCGGGAATGTCACGCCTTCCCCTCAAGATTTAGCGTCACGCCCCGGCCAGAAGCAGGCGCGTATAGCCCCATTCATCTTGGCCCAAATATCCTCAGGGGGGTGAATTGGCCCAAAGGGCCAAGAGGGGGGCGCGAGCGCCCCCCTTTCCCCCGCACTCACAGCGCGGATCAGCCCTCGTTTTGAACGACGATCCCCATCAGCGCATAGGTCAGTTGCGCGGCGGTAAAATTCCACACATCCCAGCCCGCAATCGGGGCCAGTTCCACCACATCCAGCCCCACGCAGCGCCGCCCCCGCAGGCTTGAACGCACCAGCGACAAGGCCTGATAATAGCCCAAGCCCCCCGGAACCGGCGTGCCTGTCGCAGGCATGATGGCCGCGTCCAGCCCATCCACATCGAAGCTCACATATACATCTTGGGGGAAATCTTCGGGCAGGGTGATGTCGTGGATATTGCCGCTGACAAGCTCCTCGGCATCGATGAAGACAACCTTGTTGCGCGCGCGGCACTCGGCTTCCTCGGTAGAGAGCGCGCGCACCCCGTATTGCGCCAGCGCCAAGCCCTCTTCCTCGACCAGCACTTGCATGACAGAGGCATGCGAATGCCGGAACCCCTGATAGGCGCGGCGCAAATCGGCATGGGCATCTATCTGGACTATGCCCATCGGCCTGCCAAGCGCGCGTTTCACGCCCAAAGCGGCGGCCCATGTCAGGCTGTGTTCTCCCCCCAGAGTGACAGGGATATGGCCTGCCCGCGCAATCGCTTCTGTGCGCGCGGCCAATGCGGCCAGCGCCTCTTCCAAGGGCTGGGTGCAGTCAATCGGGGGGGTGGTGAAAATACCCTGCGCGCAAGGCTCTATCCCGCGCCACAGCCGTTCCAACTGGTCAGAGGCCTCTATCAGCGCGGCTGGCCCTTGGGCTGTGCCAGAACCATAAGAGACTGTCTTTTCCAGCGGCATGGGTACGATCTGGAAGCGCGCATCGGTTCCGCGTTCGCCCTCGGTCAGTTCGGAATTGAGAAAGATCATGACAGCCGCCCCTTGAAATCCTGATAGTCAAACTGGCGCACGATTTGCAGCGCATCTGTGGTGCTGTTCCAGATAGCCAGCGCGGGCAGGCGCACGCCGTTGAAGGTGGTGGTTTTCACCATCGAATAATGCGCCTGATCAAGGAAAGCCACGCGCGCGCCGATTTCGGGTGTGGCGCCAAAGGCATAGCGCCCGATCACATCGCCCGCCAAACAGCTTGGCCCGCCAAGGCGCACAAGGGTGTCACCGCCTTCATCCAGCAGGGCAGGGCGGTAGGGGGCCTCGATCACATCGGGCATATGGCAGGTGGCGGAAATGTCCAGAATGGCGTTTGCCCCGTCATTTTCCACCACATCCAGCACTTCGCCCACCAGAATGCCCGCATCCAGTGCCACGGCCTCGCCCGGTTCCAGATAGCAATGCAACCCGGTTTCCTCATGCACGCGGCGCAGGAAGGCGATCAGCCCCTCACGGTCGTAATCCGTGCGGGTTATGTGATGGCCACCGCCGAAATTGATCCATTTCAACTGTGGGGCAAGCGCGCGAATGCGCGGGGCGATATGTTCCCATATGGCCAGAAGGGGGCCTAAATCTTGCTCGCACAGCGTGTGCATATGCAGCCCCTCCACCCCCTCCAGCGCGGCGGCGTCTATCTGCTCCAGCGGTGTGCCAAGGCGCGATCCGGGGGCGGCGGGATCATATTTGGCATCTTCCCCCATCGGCAGGCCGGGATTGAAGCGCAGGCCAATATGCACCGCTTTGCCAGAGGCGCGGATCATGGGCAAAAAGCGGGTTTTCGCGGCAGGGGTGTTGAAGATGATATGGTCTGACAGTGCAATAATCTCTGCCATTTCATCGGCTTTGTAGCCTGCGGAATAGGTTTCCACGATCCCGCCATAATGCTCACGCCCCAGCCGCGCTTCCCATAGGCCAGAGGCACAGACGCCCGACAGATAGCGCGACACCAAGGGTGCCAGCGACCACATGGAAAAGGCCTTCAGCGCGCAAAGAACCGTCGCGCCAGAGCGCGTCTGGATATCGGCCAGAACCTTCAGGTTCTCTTCCAGCCGCGCTTCATCCACAACAAAACAGGGCGAGGGGACGCGCGACAGATCAAATTGCCGCCACGCGCCGGGATCGCCCGCATGGGTTTGCATCGCCATCAGAAATCAACCGGGCTGGACAACTCCGTAATCTGCCACGGCAATCCGTGCTGTTTGAGCATGTCCATAAACGCGTCAGGATCAAGCTGTTCGGTATTGAACACGCCCGCGCCCGACCATGTGCCATTGAGCATCAGCGCCGCACCGATAAAGGCGGGAACACCGGTTGTATAGCTCACAGCCTGAGAGCCAACTTCGCGGTAACACTCTTCATGGTCGCAGATATTGTAGATATAGAGCGTCTTTTCCCCCGAACCATCGCGCGCAGGCCCGGTGACGATATCGCCGATATTGGTCTTGCCCTTGGTGCGCGCGCCCAGATCGCCGGGGTTGGGCAGAACAGCTTTCAGGAATTGCAAAGGCACGATCTTGTGGCCTTCATACTCCACAGGCGCGATGCTGGTCATGCCCACATTCTGCAAGACCGTGACATGGTTGATATAGGCATCCCCGAATGTCATCCAAAAGCGCGCGCGCTCGATTTCGGGGAAATGGGTCACAAGGCTTTCCAATTCCTCATGATACATCAGATACATGTTCTTGACGCCGACATGTTCAAAGTCGAACGGCACTTTGGTAGACATGGCGGGGCTGGTTACCCAGCCGCCATTTTCCCAGTGGCGCACTTCGGCTGTCACTTCGCGGATATTGATTTCGGGGTTGAAATTGGTGGCAAACGGATGGCCGTGATCGCCGCCATTGCAATCCAGAATATCAATCAGGCGAATGCCAGACAGGTGGTGCTTGCGCAGATAGGCGGCAAAAATGCTAGTCACACCGGGATCAAAGCCCACGCCCAAAGCGGCCATCAGGCCCGCTTTCTCAAAACGCTCGTGCAATTTCCACTGGTGGGAATATTCGAATTTCGCTTCTTCTGGCGGCTCGTAATTGGCAGTATCCAGATAATGCACGCCTGTGCGCAGGCAGGCTTCCATCAGATCCAGATCCTGATAGGGCAGCGCCAGATTGACCAGAAGCGCGGGTTTCACCGCCTCGATCAGGGCCACAGTGGCGGCCACATCATTGGCATCCACCTCATAGGTTTCAATCTCTGTGCCGGTGCGCGATTTCACCTCTGCGGCAATCGCCTCGCATTTGGCAAGCGTGCGGCTGGCCACGGCAATACGGCCCGGAAACAGGTCGCGATTCATTGCCATTTTATGCAGCGTCACAGATGCGACGCCCCCCGCGCCGATGACCAGAACGTCTTTGTTGTCAGCCATTGGTATGCTCCTCATGTTCGTAATAGGTATACCCGCTTAGGGCATGGCGGTAGGTTTCCATCAGCATGCGCCGCTGCGAGGGGTTGAGAGTGCCACCCTGAACCCCGCGTTCCACAATGCGCTTGAAGGCATCAAGGCATTGTTTCGGCTCATATTCCACATAAGCCATCACTTCAGAGACGGTATCGCCCTCGACCTCGTGCTGGATTTCAAGAACCCCGTCCTCGTTGAAATCCACAGTAACGATATTGGTATCGCCAAAGAGATTATGCAAATCGCCCAAAGTTTCCTGATAGGCGCCCACAAGGAAAATGCCGATAAAATACCGCTCGCCCGCGTTAAGCTGGTGGATGGGCAGCGCATTGCCCACACCATCGCCCAGCACAAACTGGTCAATCTTGCCATCACTGTCGCAGGTGATATCCGACAGCACCGCGCGGCGGGTGGGGGTTTCATTCAGCCGCTGCAAGGGGGCTATTGGCACAAGCTGGTCAATCGCCCAGACATCGGGCAGCGATTTAAACAACGAGAAATTGGCGCGGTATATGTCACGATGGGCCGAAAGCTCTTCCAGCACCTCTTGCGGCACATCGGGGGTTTGCGCGACCAGATCCTTGATGCGCCCCACGACATAGAGGAAAATCTGCTCTGCGCGCGCGACCTCTTCAATCCCGATCACCCCACGGCGGAACAGCGCGCGCAATTCCTCGCGGTAATATTCGGCATCATTGAGGCATTCTTGCAGCCGCCGGGCCGACAGATAATCCACAATTGCGGCCATGTCTGACAGCATATGGTGATCATCCGGCTCTGGTGTCGTGGGGGCGGAGCGATCAAAATAGCTGGCTTCGAGAATGTCAGACAAAAGCATCGAGGAATAAGCCACAATCGCGCGGCCCGATTCCGTGACCAGCGTGGGATGGGGCACATCGGCCTCATCCATCTGGTATTTCACGGTTTCCACAATATTGGCGCAATATTCATCCATGGTGTAATTCATGGAATTTTCAGTGGCGCGGGCCTCGCCCGTATAATCAATGCCCAAACCGCCGCCCAAGTCCAGATAGGTCAGCGGCCCGCCCAGGCGGCGCAATTCAGTGTAAAACCGGCAGGCTTCATCCACCGCCTGACGGATATCCATCATCTGCGGAACCTGACTGCCCAGATGCGAATGCTGCAAGACAAGGCAATCCAGCATATCTTCGGCGCGCAGCTTATCCACCAGATCAACCACTTCTTTCGTGGTCAGCCCGAAGGTGGAACGATCGCCAGAACTGTCGGCCCAATTGCCGCTTACACGCCGCGTCAGTTTGATCCGCACACCCAGCGCGGGCTTTTCCCCCAGCCGCTTGGCTTCGGCAATCACTGTATCGGCCTCGCCGGGGGATTCGATGACCAGAACGCAGTTGATCCCGGCCTTGCGTGCCAGAATGCCAAGGCGGATAAATTCGGCATCCTTGATCCCGTTGCAGATCAGCAGCGCGCCTTTTGGCAGATCGCGCGACAGTGCAAGGATAAGTTCGGGCTTTGAACCCGCTTCCAGCCCGAATTGATAGGGGCGGCCATATTCCACAATCCGGTCAATCACCTCTGCTTGCTGATTAACCTTGATGGGAAAGACCCCGCGATAGGGGGCTTTATAGCCATTCGCCTCTATCGCGCGGGCGAAAGACGTGTTCAGCGCCTCTAGCTGGCGTTTGAGGAACGCCCCAACGCGCACCAAAACCGGCGTATGAATGCCGCGCGCATCCAGCGCATGCAACAGCGCAGGCAGGCTGGCGGGGGGGGCATCCGGGCGCGCGGGGTTGACTAGCCCCATATCGCCATTGGGCAAGCGGGCAAACATGCCCGCGCCCCAGCGATGCACCCCGTAGCTTTGGAAAACTTGGTCCGGCATGTGGTGCTCCTGTTATGACCCCATGACATGAGCGGCCCGCATATGAAATCCGTATGACAAACGCAAGAAAAACTGTTGTGTTTCTGCCGGTTTCTGCTCTGACATGAAGCGGGCGCCCCCGCAGCGCGGCACTGCGCGCGCGGCTGTGGGCTGTCTGGGGGGCTGTCTGGGGGGGCTTGCTCTGGCGAGCGCAGTGCGAAATGCTGCATGCTACAGAATGCCCGCATCGCGGGAGGGGAGGAGACATGGAACAGAGTGCACAGCCCCGCCCGTGGCTGGCCGCCTATGGGCGCGAGATTTCGGCGGATTTGCCAAGCCTGCCCCATCCCTCGCTGGCGCATCTTGTGGCGGAAACCTGCAAGGCGCAGGCCGGGCGCTGCGCCTTTACCTGTGTTATGCCCAATGGGATGAATGGCAGCCTGAGTTTTGCCGAAATTGACACGCTGTCAGATGATTTCGCGGCCTATCTGCGCCATCATTGCAAATTGGCGCGCGGTGCGCGCGTGGCGGTGCAGGTGCCCAATGGGCTGGCCTATCCGGTTGTGGCCTTTGGGGTGTTCAAGGCAGGCTGCGTGCTGGTCAATACCAACCCGCTTTATACGCCCTCCGAAATGGTGCACCAATTCCGCGATTCCGGGGCCGAGGTGCTGGTGATCTGCGATATCTTCGCCGCCAAGCTGGCAGAGGTAATCCCGCAAACCTCGATCCGCCATGTGGTGCTGGCAGGCGTGCCCGAATTCTTCCCGCGCATTCCAGAACTGATCTTGCGCGCAGTGCAGCGCTATTGGTTACGCGCGCTGCCGCGAGTGCCCGCGCTGAAAATCCCGGTGCTGCGGCTGCGCGCGGCCCTGACGATCGGGCGCGCGGCCCCGCGCGTGACAGATTGGCAGGCCCTGCACCCGGATGATCTGGCGCTGTTGCAATATACCGGCGGCACGACAGGCGTGGCCAAGGGCACGATGCTCAGCCATCGCAACATTCTGGCCAATCTGGAGCAGGTAAAAGCCATGGGCGGGCGGCATATGACCGCGCAAGATTGCGTGCTCACAGCGCTGCCGCTCTATCATATCTTCGCCTTCACCGCCAATCTTATGACGTTTTTCGTCCTTGGCGCGCGCAATATCCTCGTGCCCTCGCCGCGCCCGGTGCAAAATATCCAGCGCGCGCTGGAAAATTACCCTGTCACATGGATGACGGGGGTGAATACCCTCTTTAACGGGCTGATGAATGAGGAATGGTTCGCGGCCTATCCGCCCAAAACGCTCAAAGCCGCGATTGCGGGCGGGGCGGCGCTGCATTCCGCCGTGGCCGAGCGCTGGGAGGCCATGACAGGCACACGGCTGGCCGAAGGCTATGGCCTGACAGAAACCGCGCCTCTGGTCACGTTCAACCCGCTCGATCAGCCGGTGCGGCGCGGCTCTGTCGGGGTGCCTGTGCCGGGAACCGATATTGCGCTGGTGGATGAGCAGGCCGAACCTGTTGCACCGGGCACCCCCGGCGAATTGATCGTGAAAGGCCCGCAGGTGATGCGCGGTTATTGGAAACGGCCAGAGGAAACGGAGAAAAGCCTTCAGAATGGCTGGTTCTTTACAGGCGATATCGCAGTGATGGATGCGGGCGGCTATCTGACAATCGTGGATCGCAAGAAGGATATGGTGCTGGTATCGGGGTTCAATGTCTATCCCAACGAGGTGGAAGACTGCCTTGCACAGTTGGATTGCGTGCTGGAAGCAGCGGTTATCGGCATTCCCGATCCGCGCACGGGCGAGGCCGTGCGCGCCTATGTGGTGCAAAACCCCGAATCGCCCGTACCAGTGACGCCAGAGGCCGTTTTGGCCCATTGCCGCAAGCATCTGGCAGGCTACAAACTGCCCAAATCGGTGATCATCCGCGCGGAATTGCCGAAATCCCCCATCGGGAAAATCCTGCGCAAGGATTTGAAGGCCGAAATGCGCGCCGAATTTGGCCAGGGGGGCTAAGCCATGCTGACAGAGCTGGAAACAACGCTTCTGGGGGTGATGATGATGGTCATCATGCTGGGCATGGGGGCCAGCATGACGCCGCGCGATATCTTGCTGGCCCTGCGCAAGCCCAAGGGCGTAGTGGTGGGATTGCTCAGCCAGTTCGGGGTAATGCCCTGCCTTGGCTTTCTGCTCGCGCTGGCGCTTGGGTTATCGCCTGCACTGACAGTGGGGCTGTTGCTGATTGCCTGCATGCCGGGGGGGACAACCTCGAATATATTCGCCTATTTCAGCAAGGGCGTGCTGGCCCTGTCGATCATGATGACCACAGTATCCACAGTGGTGGCGGTGGTGATGGTTCCGGTCTTGCTGTCATTTTATGGCGGTTTGGCGGGGGTGGCGGGGGGCTATGCGGTGCCTGCCGGGAACGTGGCGCAGATTCTGGGGGTTTTGCTTGTGCCCACAATGCTGGGAATGGTGCTGCGCAAGCTCAATCCCAATATGGGCGCGACAGTGGAATTGATCGGCTCTCTGATGGGGGTGGTTGTGATCGTGTTTCTGGTGGCAAGCTGGGTTCCGCGCAATTACCTGCTGCTGCTGGAAACAGGCGGCGCTGTCTATCTGGCCACAATCGGGATCGGGCTGGTGGGGATGGTGTTTGGCTATTGGCTGGCGCGCGGATTGGGGCAGGACAAGAACCGCGCACGCACGATCAGTCTGGAGACAGGCATCCAGAACGGGCCGCTGGCGGTGCTGGTTGTCACGCTGACATATAGCGGCGCGTTGCAACAAGAGGTGCTGTTGATCCCGGTTCTCTATTCGCTGTTCATTGTGCTCAGTTCCACATTGGTAACGCTGTGGTATCGGCGCATGGCCAGCCGCGAGGCTTTGGCCCGCGATAGCGCCAAGCTGGGGCGCTAGAGGTCACCGCTTGACGAAAAGTCCCCGCGCCCCATGCAATACCGTCGCGCGAGGTAGTATTGTGGGGGATGGGGACAGTCGGGAAATCCGCGCAGCTTTGGGCAAAAGCATCATGCACACCACAGGGCAGCGCCCGACCGCGGGTGGGCGCTCTGACATTTGTGGTCTGCACTTTATGGTGAAATCCCCTGTGACCTCGATCCCCGCGCAGGTGGCAGCAAAGCGCCCGCCCAAGGGGCGGTCGGGCGCTGCCCGGCGGGCCTGCGGCCCGTGTTAACCGGGCTTTGGTGCGGGGATTGGCCGGGGAAAGAGTTAATGTCGCCTAAATGCTCCAAGCCGTCAAAGCCTCTCTAGCCAAAGGTAGCGCAGCCTCAGCGCCCAGCGCCCCCCTCATGCGGATCAAAGCCTGCAAGCACCACCTCGCGCGTGCGGCAATCGTCGCACATGCCCAACAGCTTGCGGCGGCTTTCGCCTTCCGGGCCGGAGAACATCCAATGCCCGTCCAGCCGCTGCAAAACCCGCTCTATGCTGGAGCGTGTGCCAAAAGCCTTGCCACAACAGGTGCAGGCGAAAGGCTCTTCTTGCTTCAGCACGCGCTTGGGCGCGGCCCATGCGGCCAGATCAATCTGGGGCGCGATGGTGATGGCCTGTTCCGGGCAGGTGGACACACAAATGCCGCATTGCACACAGGCACTTTCGGTAAAGCGCAGCATGGGCTTGTCGGGGTTATCTGATAGTGCCCCTGCCGGACAGGCCCCCACGCAAGACAGGCAGAGCGTGCAACTGTCCAAATCCAGATCAACCCGGCCAAAGGGCGCGCCTTTGGGCAGATCAAACCGCTCGGCGGGCTGGGGGGCTGTGCGGATCAGCTCTTCCACCGCCAGCACCAAAAGCCCGCGCTTGTCATCAGGCGGCAAGAAGCTGGAGCGCGCGGGCCGCGCCCGCGCGGCAGGCGCCCAGAGCGCTGCCTCCAGCGCATCGGGATCATCGGCTTGCAGCAAGGCGCATAGCCCCGGCGCATGGCCCCCCGCCGCGCAAATATCGGCCCGCAGCGCACGGCTTGCTTCCAGCCCATCCAGCGGATGGGCTGGCCGCGCCTTGGCCAGCACGCGCACCCCCCCGGCCCCAAAGGCAAGCCCCGACGCCATCAGTTCCGGCCCGATCTGTGTCGGCTCATTCACTTGCACCGGGATCACATGCGCAGGCAACCCGCGCCCAAACCGCGCGCTGGCATCAATCAGGGCAGCACCGTGGCTTTCATCGTGAAACAGGATAACCGGGGCATCTTTACCCCCGGCGGCAAACCACGCAGCCAGCCCCACCCGCAACCGCGCGGCAATATTGGTTGCCACCGGCAGCGCATAGGCAGCCGCCCCCGTGGGGCAGGCCGCAGCACATTGGCCACAGCCCGCGCAGATATTGGGATCAATCGCAACTGTATCACCCGCAGAGGTGATGGCCCCAGTGGGGCACAGGTTCAGACCCCGGGTGCAGCCTGTCAGCGTGTTGCGCGAATGGGCGCATAGCTCTGGCGTGAAATCTATAAAACGGGGCTTGTCGAATGTGCCCACCATCTGCCCGGCCTGTGCCACCAGTTTGGCCACGGCCACCCGATCGCGCGGATCGGCGCGGAAATAGCCCGGCCGCGTTGCATCAAACAGCGCCTGCCCCCCTGTCAGATCGATCACCAGATCGCAGCGCGACACAGCGCCATTGCGCGCGCCGTCAAATTCCAGCTTTGCGCGCGACGATGGGGCGGGGCTGGCGTAATCATCCACCACCAGTTCAAACGCGCCCAGATGCCCTGACGCGCGCCGAATGCGCCCTTGCAGCACCGGCCATGTTGTCTGGCGGGGCGGGGTAACTTCTGCGCCGGGCAGCAAAAGAACTGTTATATCAAGCGTTTCCGACAGGCTTGCAGCCGCCTCCAGCGCCATCTGATCGCGGCCCAGAATCAGCGCCACACCGTTACTCTCCAGGCTCATCACCTCAAAGGGCGTGGCCTCGGTTTCCGCCATAGCCAGAAGCGCGGCCATTTTTGGGCCAGCTTTCGCGCCCTCTTCCGACCATCCCGCCGTTTCGCGGATATTGGCAAAGCGCAAGCGCCCCGCGAACCCCATGTCTTCCGCAACCTCGGAAAACAGCGGCGCTTCTTGCGTGCAGGCCACGGTTACATCAGCAAATTCGCCCAATGCGGTGCGAAAATGGTCAAGCTGGGCGCGGCATAGCTGGCTGGCGGCACGGGCCTGGCCCCCAAGGCTTTGCGCATCCGGGGCCATGGTCGCTTCGCAGGTGCAGATCAGGCGGGCTGTGTTTGGCTGGGGCATGGGGCTTTTCTCTTGCCTCTGATGTGACTATTTATCAGGCATATAACCTGCCACAGCGCCCAAGTGTAGCGCATTGGCAAAATGAAATGCAGGAGAATGCATGCACCCCCTTCGCCAGACAGCACCCGTTCTGCTGCCCCCGCCCTTTACCCTGCACGAAACTTCTGCGCGCGATGTGCTGGCAGAGGCCGCGAAACTGGCCCCGACCGAGGGAGCGGGAGCCTTGGTTTTGCACCAGTCGCCGGGGCTTTTGGCCTTCGCTGTGGTGCTGGAGCCAGAGCAAGTGCTGGCAGAGGCGCAAATGGCCTTTGCCCTTGGCATGGTAGCGCTGGCCGATGCGCTGGCCGCGCATTGCCCGCCCGAACGCGCGGTGCGCTTGGTCTGGCCAGACGCGCTGCACTATGACAAGGCGCGCCTTGGTGGGGGTCGCTTTGCCGTGGCACCGGGGACAGGGCCGCAGGATGTGCCCGAATGGATGGTCTTTGCTGCCGAATTGATCGCCGATCGTGACCATCTGGAAGAACCGGGGCGCTTTGCAGACGCCACCTCTCTTAAAGAAGAGGCCTTTGACGCTGCGGAAGATATCGTGGCCACATTCGCAAGCTATATGATGCTGTATTTCGACCGTTGGAAACATGACGGGATAGAGGCCGTGACAAACCGTTACCTGATGCGGATAGACCCGCCACTCTTGCGCGGTGTGCGCCGGATCGAAGGCGACAGGCTGGTGGAAATCACCCCCGCTGGCGGGGGCAAACGCTCGCGCCCGATGCTGGAAGAGATGGGCACCACTGGCTGGCGTGGGCCGGAAGGGCCAAAGCTGTGATCCGCCTGCCCCGCACCATCCGGCTGGATGCGTCCGACAAGGTGGTGTTCACCCATGCCGCAGAGCCGGGGGAATGGGCCGTGCCGGGAACTTTTCTGTTCTGGGGCCGATCGCGCGAGAGCCTGTCGCGCAAGGAAGCAATCGCCTTTCGCTCTGGCTTTCTGGGGGTCGAGAGTTTTGGCCATTCCACCCTTGTCACCGTGCAAGAGGCCCGGCCAGAGGAACGCGCGGCAATGGTAGAGGGGCTTGCGCGGCAGTTGGTGGCCCATCTTGGTGCGCCCTCGCTGGAGGCCGCGCGCCCCGCTGCCGAGGAAGAAGTCGCCTTGGCCGAAAGCCTGTGCCGGGCGCATGCCCTCAATACGCTGATCGCGCTGCACCGCCGCCATGACGATGGCGCGATTGTCGAGCAGTTTCGCACGCTCAAACCCCGCGATGAAAGCGCCTTTTCGGGCGCGCATTTGCAGGGCCATGACCGTGCCTTTCATTTTGTCGAGGCGGTGGAAGATCATGTTGATCTGTTCACCCTCAGGGGGGAAGACTGATGCCGGAATTCTGGGTGGCCTCTGGCCATCATCTGACGCGGCTGGATGCGCAGGGGCGCATGCTGGTAACGGATGAGCTGATCCTTGCATGGCTGGCACGGCCCGAAGTGCTGCCCCCCCCGGAGGCCTGCGCGGCAGAGCGCAGCTTGCATACCCGCCTGATGCAGCACCCCCGCGCGAAAGTGTCCGAAATGGAACTTACCGCGCTCAAAGACGCCGATGCACAGGAAAACTGGCGCTTCCTGCTTGGGCTGCGCGACAGGCTGCTTGCAGCGGGCACGATTGAAGAGGGCTATGCCCGGATTGTGCAAGAGGGGGTGACGCTGCCTGTGGTGTTCATGGGCCAGCTTGTGCAACTGATCTTGCGCAATGCGCTGGATGGCTGCGATGATCCGCAAGTACTGCGCGCGGCAGAGTGTTTCTTCCGCCCCCAGCGCAGCCATATCAAGGATGACAAGCTGCTTCTGGCGGATGAGGAATTGGTGCAGCTTTTTGAGCAGGAAATGCACGCCTCGCCACTGACGGCCATGTTTTCGGGCGGGCTGAACAGTCTGGATGTGCTGGGCGGCGGCAATGACTGGACATATTGGTCACGCTCTGACGCGCATACGATGGTTCTGAACTTTGGCGGCGATCCAGAGGCCCGGCGCGGCATGGCAGAGGCCATTGCCGCCTTTTTGCGCCATATGCTGGGGCTGGAATGCCGCGTGACCCCGCATACCCGCGCCGATGATATAGATTTGCGCTGGTTCGTGGGGCTAGACCCCGCAGGCACGGCCATTGGCAACGCGCTTTGGGCGGGCAAGCCCAGCCCGTCTACGCTGGTGGGCCTGTTCCGGCTGGATATTGACGATCACACCCGTTTGCGCGCCGATTTGCAGGGCCAACCGATTTGGCTTATTCTGGGGCTTGGGGCAGATGGCGCAATCCGCATGAAGCCGCAAAACCTGCTGACGGGCCTGCCCTTGGCAGAACCTGTCCTGAACTGAAAGGCAAGACAATGCCCCAAGATGTGTTGCGCATTGCTGTTCTTGCCCAACGTCGCCCCCCGGTTACAAAATGGGGGACAGGCGAATTGCGCCCCTATGCCGTATTGCCGCAAGAGCCACAAACAGCGCCTAATTCGCTGCTGGCCGCCGAAAACGGGGTAGAAACATGGTATCTGGGCGGGCGCGATCTGACGCTCTATTCCGGCGATACCGGGCATCACCGGGACAATCTTGTATCGGGGCAGCCCTCTGTTTGGGTAGTCATGCGCGGCCAAGACCCAAAAACCGCCGAGGTGATTGCCGTAACCGCCGATCCCTATGAGGGCGAGGGCTATGCCTCGGATCTGGAATTGACAGTCGAGGCCGTGCCCATGCCTGACAGCCTGCGCGCCCATATCGCTGCGTTCATTGACAGGCATCATGTGGAAATGCCGTTCAAGAAACGCAAACGCCTGCCCGCCGATCCCAATGCCATGACGGCACGCGCACCGCGCGTGCTGCAAGAGGGCGACAAATGGGTGAATGCCCCGCGCAAGAGGTAAGCAATGGCCCAGCCCCCGGAAGATGACACATTTTTCAGCCGATGGTCAAAGCGCAAGCGCGCGGCCATCGACGAGACACAGACGGACGCGCCAGCGACCGCGCCAATAGCTGAACCCACCACCGTGCCAGACGCACCAGAAACCGAATCGCTTTCTGAGGAAGAACTGGCCGCCCTGCCCAGTTTGGAAGAGTTGACCCCCGAAACCGATATCCGCCCCTTTCTGCGCAAAGGTGTACCGCAGGCAATGCGCAATGCCGCGCTGCGTAAGATGTGGATGCTGACCCCGGCCATCCGCGACTATAAAAACCCCGCTGTCGATTACGCATGGGACTGGAACACCCCCGGCGGTGTACCCGGTGACGGGGTGGCCCCAACACCTGCGCGTGCCGCCGAAATGCTGCGCGAATTGATGGCACCACGCCGCAATGCAGCACCTGCCAACACGCCGGAAACCGACGAAAAAGAGTCAACACCCGCGCATGATCCTGATATGGTTTCTGCGCCGCAGAATGCGGCTACAGGTGCAGATCACACAGCTTCAACTCAGCCATCATTTGCCGCAAAGGCAGAGACGCAGCCGGAAAAAACAAAAGCAATTCAGTCAAGTAATGAAGACCCCCCACCGCGCCGACGTCATGGCAGCGCGCTACCGGATTAGCCTTCCGCAGAAGATATATCTTTTGCATAACGCGCCTGAAACACTGGACAGACTTCTCCTATGTGTTTAATTTTGTATACAGTTGCATATCCCTGCAACCAGCGCGAACAGGAATTGTCAGAATGGATGATAGCCAGCCCACCGCAGGGCCAGCCATCGACCCTATAGATACGGCACGAAGCGATCAGTATCGCTTCGTGGCGCGGCTTTTGTCTGCGCCCCCCGATCAGGCGTTGCTGGCCCAGATTTCCGGCCTTCAGGGCGATCAAACCCCAGTAGGGCTAGCCTTTGCGGCTTTGGCCGATGCTGCGCGCAAAGCCGACCCTGCAAAAGTGGAACGAGAGTATTTTGAGTTGTTTGTGGGCGTCGGGCGTGGCGAGTTGTTGCCTTATGGCAGCTTCTATCAGACAGGCTTTCTGAACGAGCGCCCCCTCGCAGAGCTGCGCGCCGATCTGGCGCGGCTTGGGGTTGCGCGCGCCCAAGGGCGGCACGAACCTGAAGATCACATCGCCCTTCTGTTCGAGGTTATGGCAGATATGGCCGCGGGCGAAATTGCCCAGAGTGCCGCAGGACAGGCCGCATTCTTCAACCGCCATATAGCGCCATGGGCGGCACAGTTTTTCGACGATCTCGCAATCGCGCCAAGTGCGCGGTTCTATCAACCGCTGGCCGAAATTGGCCGGCTCCTAACCGATATCGAGTCGCGGGCCTTTACGCTCGCGGCTTGATCACCTGTGAATATCGATAATCAGGATGGCGCAGGAGAGGGACTGCACATCCGGCCAGATGGGAGGATCCGATGGCACAAGACAAGCAAACACCGCTCAGCCGGCGTGCGTTTTTCGGCGTGGCAGCCACTGGCGCGGCATCCGCTGCGGCGCTGACCACGGGCGGCGCACGCCCCAGTTTCGCACAGCAAACGGGAGATGAGCGCACACGCGCGCGCTATCAGACGACCGAACATGTCGAAACCTTCTACCGTACCAATCGTTACTATCCTCGGGGGGACAACTGATGCTTGTCAAACGCAGAACCCGTGAAGCGGCATCCACAGGCCGTCTGTCACAGATGGCCGCCGGTATGGCCGCAAAACCGCTGGATCGCCGCAGCTTTTTGCGCGCCTCCGGCCTGACAGTGGGCGGGCTTGCCGCGCTCACGACTGTTGGCGCAGGCATGACCCGCCGGGTAGAGGCCGCAGGCTTCACCGATATGCGCCAGCCGATAGAGCTGAAAAAGAACATGTGCACCCATTGCTCGGTGGGCTGTACAGTGATTGCCGAAGTGCAAAACGGTGTCTGGGTGGGGCAAGAGCCTGCCTATGGCAGCCCGATCAACCGGGGCACACATTGTGCCAAGGGCGCATCTGTGCGCGAATTGGTGCATGGCGATCGCCGCATCAAATACCCAATGAAAAAGGTGGGCGGCCAGTGGCAGCGCATCACATGGGATCAGGCTTATGAGGAAATCGCGGCCAAGATGATGGATATCCGCCAGAACTCTGGCGCGGATTCCGTCTATCTGCTTGGCTCTGCAAAATTCTCCAATGAAGGGGCGTATCTGTTCCGCAAATTCGCGGCTTTCTGGGGTACGAATAACGTAGACCATCAGGCGCGCATCTGCCACTCGACCACTGTGGCCGGGGTTGCGAATACATGGGGCTATGGCGCGCAGACCAACAGCTACAACGATATTCGCAATGCGAAAACCGTTGTATTCATGGGGTCTAACGCGGCAGAGGCACATCCTGTCTCGCTTCAGCACATTCTGGAAGGCAAGGAAACCCAGCGCGCGAATGTGGTGGTGTTTGACCCCCGCTTCACCCGTACTGCGGCCCATGCCACAGAATATGTCCGCTTCCGCCCCGGCACGGATATTGCTGTAATCAACGGCATGCTCTGGCACATCTTCGAGAATGGTTGGGAAGATAAAGAATACATCGCCCAGCGTGTCTGGGGGATGGATCAGGTGCGTGAGGTGGTGAAGGCTTACACCCCCGAACTGGTGGAGAATATTTCGGGCATTGATGGGGACACCCTGAAGCGCGTTGCCGAGAAATTCGCCAAGGAACGCCCCTCGACCTTTATCTGGTGCATGGGCGGCACGCAGCATACAGTTGGCACAGCCAATGTGCGCGCCTATAACCTTCTGCTCTTGGCCACAGGCAATGTGGGCGGCGAAGGCAATGGCGCAAACATCTTCCGTGGCCATTGCAACGTGCAAGGCGCAACCGATTTCGGCCTCGATGTGGGCAACCTGCCTTGCTACTACGGCCTTGGTGTTGGTGCATGGCGGCATTGGTCGCGCGTGTGGGAAGTACCTTACGATTACTTCGTATCGCGCTTCGATGCCGTTCCGGCCAAAGGTGGGCGCGATGCGCGCACGGCCGAGCAGAATATGGAAGTGCCGGGCATCAC